>JAHFFM010000250.1 GCA_023247935.1 Candidatus Omnitrophota bacterium
CCTTCCTTGGAAGATGTGCCTGTGCCGGGTGAAAATTACACTTTTTCTTTCCTTGAATTGGCTCAGGCTATGGGCGAGCTTGAAGCTTTGCAAAATAAAGCGCGGTGGGTGATCCATATCCGGCTTCAAGAGTTGTCCGAAGCTGGCCTGGAAGAGGCTTGCGCCAAGATTGAAAGCGCGATTCAGGCTCCGGTCGCCTAGAAAGCAAAAATTGAGATTGGTTTATTTGGTTTTGGGCGGGGCGCTGGGAACTATTTCCCGTTTTTTTCTTTCAAAATTTATTCAAGAAAGAATGGGTGCGACGTTTCCTTGTGGCACGCTTCTTGTGAATATCCTGGGCTGTTTCGTGATAGGTATTTTAGCCGCTTCTGGTCAGGGGCAGTTGAAATTATCACCGGAAATCCGGTTTATTTTGATGGCCGGGTTTTGCGGCGCGTTTACCACGTTTTCCGCGTTTGTTTTTGAAACAGCGGAATTAGCTAAAGGCGGACAAATGTTGGCCGCGTTTGGCAATGTTTCGGTGAGTTTGCTTGCCGGATTTGCGGCTTTTTTCGCGGGCGGTTTTCTGGGGAATAAAATTTAACATGAAATTTATCCCGACCTCCATTCCCGGCGTGCTCGTCATTGAACCGCAAGTTTTTAAGGATAGCCGCGGTTTTTTTATGGAGAGCTACCGTAAGAGCGAATTCGTGCAAAACGGCATTCTTGCGGATTTTATTCAGGATAATCACAGCGCTTCCTCGAAAGGAGTTTTAAGAGGTCTTCATTTTCAGATTTCACCGATGGACCAGGCGAAACTTGTGCGCGTGATTAAAGGAGAGGTTTTTGACGTGGTCGTGGACATCCGGCGCGGCTCGGCCACGTTCGGAAAATCTTTTTGCCTTATTCTAACGGCCGACAAAAAAGAAATGCTGTATATTCCCTCAGGTTTTGCGCATGGTTTTTTGACCTTATCCGATGGAGCGGAATTTATTTATAAAGTTTCCCGCGAATATTCTCCTTCGCACGAAAAGGGGATCCGGTGGGATGACCCCGATCTGGGTATTCCGTGGCCGAAACTGGAACGGCCTTATATTTTCTCCGATAAAGATAAAAAATTTCCGACACTGAAAGAATTAAAATTTTGATATTCGTTGATAAACCGGAAGCGTTTGCCGAAGCTTCCAAAAAAATATTAGCTTCTTCGTGGGCGGCGGTGGACACGGAAGCGGACAGTTTGCATCATTATTCCGAAAAACTCTCTCTTTTGCAGGTGAGTATTTCGGATGAGGATTATGTGATAGACCCGCTCACACCGTTGCCTCTTTCCGAATTTCTTTTAAAGCTGTCCGAAAAAGATCTGATTTTTCATGCCGCGGATTCAGATGTCCGGCTTCTTAAAAAAGCATGCCCATTTTCACCTAAAAAAGTATTCGACACCATGATCGCGGCGCAGATTTTGGGTTATCCCAAAATAGGTCTCGCGGACTTGGCGGAACGCCATTGCGGCCTAAAGTTATCCAAAGCCGAGCAAAAGGCGGATTGGTCGGGGAGGCCTCTGGAAGCCAAGCTTATCGCCTACGCGGCCAATGACACGCATTATTTAAAAACAATTTCCGATGCCATGCGCGAAGAGCTGAGGGGGTTGGGCCGTCTTGACTGGCATTCTCAACAATGCGCCAAGCTCCTCGAAACTCTTGAGGCTTTAAAACCCGAGGAAACGGATCGTTCGGCGGCCTGGCAAATCAAAGGCGCCAAAAATTTAAAAGGAAAAGCGCTTACTTTTTTGAAAGAATTTTGGGGCTGGCGTGAAATGATGGCCGAGCAAAGAGACAAACCTCCTTTTAAAATTCTCAATTCCGAGTACTTGGTTCAAATGGCTGAGTGGGCCGCACAAAATCCGGGCATGGACATCGGGGATTGGAAAACTGCCCCTAGAAACGTGAAAGGGGAGCACCGAAGCGCTCTCAATGCCGTGATCTCTAAAGCTCAAACACTCCCGCAGGCGGTTTTGGAATTACCGAAAAGGAAATTTCCAAAAGTAAAATGGACTGACAAAGAAAATCAAATTCTAAATGAATTTAAAACCACGCGTGAAAAATTCGCTGCGGAGCTCAAGCTTAACGCGAGTTTAATCGCGACCAACGCGACACTTGAAAATTTAGCGATTCAGAAACCAAAAGATTTGGAGCAGATGAAACGGTCTGGAATTTTACTGCCCTGGCAAATGGATGTGGCGGGGCAGGAGTTCTTGAAGGTCTTAAACG
Source organism: Candidatus Omnitrophota bacterium (assembly GCA_023247935.1). Classification (GTDB taxonomy): domain Bacteria; phylum Omnitrophota; class Gorgyraeia; order 2-02-FULL-51-18; family 2-02-FULL-51-18; genus JAHFFM01. The sequence continues at coordinate 2,247 of JAHFFM010000250.1, forward strand.
CTTAAACGCATTCGATTAATTTAGCACACTCTCTGGTATAATCAAATCTCATGAAATCCATTAATTTGAAGCATGTGGCTCGCCTGGCCAGGCTCCACCTTTCCGATGAGGAATTGAAATTTTTTGAAACGCAAGTGGCTCAAATCCTTTCTTTTGTTGAAAAGCTCGACGAAGTCAAAGGGGTCGAGAAAGTAGAGCCCACGAGCCATCCATTCCATTTTTCGGATGTTTTCCGGGGAGATGAGCCCAAGCCCTCGATTTCCATTGAAGAATTTTTGAAGAAATCCCCTTCCTCCAAGGGTCGTTTTTTCCAGGTTCCAAAAGTGATTGAGGATAAAAACTAAACCAAGGTCTTATGAGCAAATTTTCTCATTTCACAGCAAATCGTTTATCCGACCTTTATCAAAAAAACGAATGCACTCAAAAGCAGGTTTTGGATTGCATGGAAAAGTGCATTTCC
>JAHFFM010000251.1 GCA_023247935.1 Candidatus Omnitrophota bacterium
TAAAATCTGGCCCAAAATCTCACCGACGCTTAAATTTCTCAAAAAACCATCCTGTCCGCTCGCGCAGAAGGCGCAGTGAAATTTGCAGCCCACTTGCGATGAAATGCAAACCGTTCTCCGGTTATCAACCCTCATGTAAACCGCTTCGACAAAATCGTTGTTCTGGAGTTTTAAAAGAAGTTTGACGCTTTTATCTCCGGATGATTTCTGCTCTTCCGAAATTTCCGGCAGAAAAATGGAGTATTTCTTTTTTAAGTCCGCGCGCAGCGATTCCGGCAGATTGGACATGGATTTAAAATCGTAAACGCCTTTTTCGAAAACCCATTGATGCACCTGCGCGGCGCGGTAAGGCTCGATGCCGTCTTTTTTAAATTTTTCTTTGAGTTCGTCGAGCGTCAGATTAAGAACGTCGACGGATGAATCGTTCGTCATTTTTATCCTTTTTAGCCAGGTGATCCGTGTCGTTGATCACCCAAAGCTTGAAATTATTTTTAGTCACGTCCACAAATGTCAAGCTGGTGTTGTCGATTTGAAGCCCTTTTAAAACACAGTCAAAATCAGCTTTAAGCCAATCGCTTAAAAGCGCGGTAATCACTCCGCCATGCGTAACAATCAGTACCGTTTTTCCCGGATTTCGCGCGCTGATTTGACGCACCCTCTGAGTGACGCGCTTCCGAAAATGGCCTATTTTTTCCGCGCGAGGAATGACCATCGCGGAAGGTTTTCTCTGCCATTGCTGAAAACCTTTGTTGTAAAGTTTATCCACTTCCTCGGGTGTCATCCCCTCCCAGTCCCCCAGTAAAATTTCCCGGAGTTTCGGGTCACGGATGATTTTTACCCGGTCCAGATGCTTCGTGATTTCAACCGTCGTGGAATACGCCCGGCCCAAATCGCTCGAATAAACCGCGTCGATGTGAAAATGACGAATCCGCCGCGCCAAATTCCGCGCCTGCGAAAGCCCTTTTTTGGTTAAATTCGAATCCAGATGGCCTTGAATGCGGTTTTGAATGTTATACGCCGACTCGGCGTGACGAACAATGATTAGTCGTGTCATAGTTTATGGGGGTGGGGATGAGTTGTGGGTAGTGAGACGAGGGTGGGGATGAGGAAATACAAACTCCCAACTGTCATTCTTTTCCTCACCCTCATCCCAGCCTCACTACCCACAACCCACCCTCACCCCAAGTATTTTTTATATTCTTTCGCAAGAGTCGCATAGCGTTTGGCCCAGGGCACATGCGTGCCAGCCTCTTGAGGAGTCAACCTTCTCACTACTTTCCCCGGCACGCCCAGCACCAGAGACAAATCAGGAATCACCGCGTTTTCCAAAACCACGGCTCCCGCGCCGATCAAACTAAACGCGCCGATTTTCGCGCCGCTCAAAATTCTCGACCCGATTCCAATCAAAACGCCGTCATCCACCTGACAGGCATGCGCCGTGGCCTGATGTCCCATAATGATACCATCCCCCAGAACGCAGGGCTTGTCATGGTCCACATGAAGCAGGCAGCCATCTTGAATATTGGTGAGTTTGCCAACTTTGATGGATTGAAGATCCGCTCTCAATACCGACGTAAACCACACGCTGGACCCTTCTCCAATCGTCACGTCTCCTATCACATACGCACCCGGCGCGACAAAAACAGAAGGATGAATTTTAGGCGATTTGTTCTTAAATGGAATTATCATGCCTTATTTTCTCCAAACCACGATTCGTCGAGTTCATATTTTTCTACTTTTGACCCATAAAAACCTTAAGAAAATCCCCCGAACTTAAAATTCTAACCGCCTTTACTTTGGATAAAACCGCCGGAGTCATAAAATGACGCCTATCAAGCGTGACCAGATAGTCCGCGCCCGACTGCATGGCCGCGACAAGCACCGGCAAATCTTTGGGATGGATACACTCATCATAAGGCCTGAATAATCGTTCATCCGGCGGACGAACAATATGAATTTTGGTTTTTTGGAGAAATCTATGGTAGTTCTTTAAAATAGCGGTTGAGGATTTTTTACGAAGATTTCTCTCGGCTTCGCGAAGGACAAGACGGCTTGCATAGACGGTGATTTTTTCACGGCGGGCTAATTCAAGAATCACCGCTGACGCGCCTTTTATGGAAAACATCCCGGCAAAATAGACATTTGCGTCAAGAAAAATACGCATCAAGAAAGAAGCTTTTTCCTGTCAATTTTACCGACATGGTCCTCGGCCAAAAATTCCCGGATCCTCTCGTCCGCATATTCCTCGATAAATGCTTCTTCTCTGGCGTTTTCCTGCGTGGCGCGATAAATCTCGGCGTCCACCAGCACTACCGCTGGCCGGCCATTTTTTTTAACAACGAGAGGTTCTTTGCCATACCGAACCTTATCCATGAATTCCCCAAAATGCTTTCTAAGCTCAAGCGCCGTAACCTCTTTCATGACAGCTCTCCTCATCCAATAATAAGCATACTATATAGAATATATATTGTCTATACTATGCATATTTTAAACATTTCGCCTCAAGCTTTGAGAAATCGCTGCAACATTGAGGCGCGTAAAGCCACCGCAAACGCGCGAGTCTCAGGCATATCTTTTTCCAAACCTTGCGCCATTGCAGCCAAAGCAAGCGTGTAATAATTCACCGCATCCTGAAACAATTCATGATGGGCCCAGAAAGATCCCGGCCAATTCTCAAGCGGTTTCCATTTCGGTTTACCAGTGG
>JAHFFM010000252.1 GCA_023247935.1 Candidatus Omnitrophota bacterium
CGTTTTCCCCGAGCCTCCAGCACAGGCAGACGACCCGGCCTCCGACCATCCCAAAAAAATCGATCAGACCCAAATCCACATCTTTGAGAAAACAGCCGTTTTGATGAATGGACTCCACGATCGCGTAAAACTCGGTGACCGATTGATGATGCTTTTCGACCGCACGGTTCATTTCGTCCACGGAATGTTTGGCCGCGGGATCGCTGATCAATTCAAGCGCATCAATTTGAGTTTCGAGAATAGTGATTGCTTCGCGCTTCTTTTGAAGCTCGGCCAATAGCTGGGTTAACAGCGGAAGGAGCTGATTGGCTTCGTCTAAGGTAAATACCCGAACGTCATTCATAAAATCCTCAACGCTAAGTGATTAATTGGCGATGGTCACTATACCTTAAATTTGAAATATATTCAAGACAGGAAGGCATTGAACAGCCAACCCAGAATGAGAACTTGCGGAATCGTGATCATCAGCATCCAAAGCGCCGTTTTTCTACCCACATTCACCCAAATAAGTCCCACTTCCGTATAGTCGGTTACCACACCGCCCATGAGAAACGCAAACGAATTTCCGAGCGCGCCGGTTTGCTTGTAAAGCTCAAAGGCAAGCGGAGAAGTGCCTTCGGAACAAACTTCAAAAATAGTCGCCGCCAACATGGTCAGGACGAGACCCGCTACCGACGGGCCAAAAAAGCGATGGAAAAACTGATGAGGAATCAATGCCGAGACGAGACTGGCCAGAAGAACCCCCAGTAAGACCCACCAAAGCACCATTTGCGTCAAATCGATAATCCCATTGGTAATCCCGCGAATGTCCCGGCCAAAACGGCTCCAAGTAAATGAATAATTCCGAAATCGCCTCACAATATCCTTTGAAATCGAAAAATCATCCGCGACTGGAACAGAATGCCTGTTCCGTTCAATCCATCCTCTGCGTTCAAGTAACTGAAAAATAAGACCGGTGGTAATCGCCACAAAAAGCGAGGCCAAAATAATGATGACGCCTTTGGCGCCGAAAAACCCGATCAGTAAAATCGTAATCGGAAGGTTCGCCCATGGGCTCGCCAAAAGAAAACTCACCACCGCGGGCCCGGAAGCCCCTTTTTTATGAAGCTCCATGCAAAGCGCCAAGATGCCGTGGCTGCAGGCCGTCATTAAAAATCCGAGGCCTACGGAGTAAAAAATAGTGCGCTTGTGCGTCCGAGCTAGGTATTTCGTGACGTATTCGGTGGGAACATAATATTCAATCACGCCACCCAAAAGAAACCCGAGCGCAATCGGCCAGCCAATCATCTTCAAATAATTTAGAAGCGAATGGCGAAACGGAATGAGTGAAGGAAAAACAAAAGACGCCGCAAAAAGTACGGCGGTCGCGAGCATAATTAAAAAAAGACCGTTCCGATACCAGGGACCCCCCGATCCTTTTCCATCGTGACGGCAACAGGCCTCTTCTTCCCGCCGAGCGTGGTGTGAATGATCCATATCAATCGTAGACGATTTCCCCGCCCAAAAAGCCGGTTAACAAAACAAGAATAGTCCCAATTGCAGCGCCGACAAGCTGAATTTTAGCGTACGCTGAATTGCTCTTTTTGCCGAATCGCCAGAAGAGTGCGCGCACCGTGTAAAAAACAACTACGGAAAGCGCCGCGAAAAAGTGGGGTCTTACTTTCCCGCGAATCCCGCTGAATCCTCCTGCATCAAACAATCCTGTCCCGACGGCCGCCAACATGGCCAAATACCCCAAACGAAATGTGAAAATCGCAAAGCGCTCATACGCGCTGTCATGTTTTACAGCCCAAAAAATCAAAAGCAGAAACTCTAAAACATAAAACGCAATCGGAAAATGAACCAGCGCCGGGTGAAACAGTTGGTGTTCCATACTACCCTCCAGGTCATTCTGCGGCCAAAGGCCGAACCCTGGCGCCGTAGCGCCAGGATTTAATAGGATTCCATAAATTGTCCCTTGGCCGGAAGCCAAAGGGCGAAGAATCTATGTGCATAGATCCTTCGCTTCGCTCAGGATGACACCTTAATGATGATGAACTCCCGCCGCTTCTTGAGAAGCCATTTTCTTCAAATACTTTTCCGGATCCCTTTTAAATTTATTGGCGCACATGGGACAGCAAAGTCCGTACTTTTTGCCATTGTATTCAACAAAATGTTTCCCGGTCACTTTATCGCCGCTCACTGGACACATTTTGTTTCCGGCATTCACAGAATTCGACGTCTCAGAAGTCGCTGTCGTTGCCGCACTCCATGCCATAGAACCGCCCAATAAAATCATCACCCACCCCAACATCATCCACTTTTTCATGTTTTTTTCCTTTCTGGTCAAAAGCCGGCGGCAAGTGTTTTTTCCGCGAGTTCGTAAGATGCGTTTCAACAGTATTTATTTGATTGTCTTGCGCATCTTACGTTGTCTGAGCGGAAAACGCTTGACGGCGGCTATGCGCCTACTTTTTTTATTTCAAAATTTGATTTCCAAATCGCGTACACCGCCGGATACACCAAAAGCTCAAGCAGAAATGACGTGGCGAGCCCGCCAATCATCGGCGCTGCAATCCGTTTCATCACATCCGCGCCCGCGCCATTGGCCCACATAATCGGAAGTAAACCCATAAACGCCGCCATCACCGTCATCATTTTGGGCCGCACGCGTTTGACCGCACCGTGAACGATGGCTTCTTCCAA
>JAHFFM010000076.1 GCA_023247935.1 Candidatus Omnitrophota bacterium
CGGAGGTTTTTTACGTGCTTCCCAAATATCTTTGATGGGCCACCCGGATAAAACCAGCCTCACGGAAGGCTGAAAAAATATTCTCATCTTTTCCCAGTCATCATCGGAATAGGACGCTATCGAAGCCGGATCAAATTTGGAATCCTGCGACGCGTGAAAAGCTTCCGCGATCTGCCATTCCAGCCTCGCCAAATCCGGCAAAAAAGGCAGTTTTTCCGCATAAGACGTGTGAACGATAAAATCCGGCAAATGTTTCCCAAAAAAATTTAGGTTATAAGAAACCGACGGATGCGCGTCAATATACCGCTCACTAAGCTCCGCAAAAGCCTCCTCGCCCAGCAAATGGCGGACCGCTTCATAAACGTCCGTTAGCGCCTCCATGGCGCGGGCCAAATAACCGTCCGCGTAAACGGCCATACGCTCTTCTCCGCTGGAACCGCCTTGCGGGTTAAGCATGGCATCCTGAAAACCGGAAACATTGTGAGATTGAATGCGTTTTTTTATTTGGCGCTGGACATCATACAGGGACGCCAGCCTCCTCTCCGCGCCACCCGAAGAAAACGATATTTCTTTTTTTGCCATTTCATCGGTTTTGGAAGGAAAAATTTGCCGCGCTGCCGAGTAAACTTTCTTAGCCTTCTCCACTTCCACGGAAAGACGCGAAAAATCAGGAATCGCCTCGTCCCATTCCACTAAAGTAGAAACAGGGCCGTAAAGTTCAAGCGCGCGGCGGTACAAAGCCCAGACATTTTCCACCACTTCCCCGTTATGGGTATCAAATAAAAAAGCTCCTTTATCCGTGTGCCCAGCCAAATGAAATTGGCCCACCCATTTTCCCGGGATTTCTTCCAGATAATGCATGGGGTCAAAACGATGATTCACGGAATTCACGTAAATATTATTTAAATCCAGCAAAATGCCGCAGCCACTCCGGCGCGCCACTTCCCTCAAAAATTCCCATTCCGGAACCGCGGAATGTTTAAAAGTCACATAGGTGGAAATATTTTCGATTAAAATAGGCCTGTTTAAAATTTCCTGCACTTTTTGAATTCTCAAGACCACATGCTCCAGCGCCTCTTCCGTTAAAGGGAGCGGCAAAAGATCATGCAGATTATGCCCATCCACGCCGGTCCAGCACAAATGGTCGGAAATCACGAAGGGCTCAATGTCTTTGGCGAGCATTTTAAGCTTATTCAGATAATCGAGGTTCAGGGCATCACAAGAGGCGATAGAAAGAGACACCCCGTGCAAAGCTACAGGGTAATGTTTACGGATGCTGCGCAGAGTCTCAAGGGGTCTTCCGCCGGTATCCATGAAATTCTCGGTGACGGCCTCAAACCAATCCATGGCGGGCCAGTCTGAAAGAATAAAAGAATAATGTTTGTTTCGGAGACCAGCTCCGCAGCCCATAGCTGGCCATGCTTTATTTGTCGTAAAAGAACCTTAAAAGAAAGAGGCGCCGCATTTAGCGGCGCCTCTAAACAACTTACATTATGAAACCAATTTACCGCCTTGAATTTTACCGCAAAGACCTGCAGGAACTTTAAGCCAACCTTCACCCTTGCAAGTATTTTTGCCGGCGCAAGCATGACCCTTGCCGCCACAATCGCCCATACCTTTACAAGCGTTAATTCCACTGCAATTTTCAGTGATTGCGGCCGTGCTTTCAGCATGTGCATTCACAGCAGAGCCTGCAACAGCACTCATCGCCAAAAGACCGGCAACTGAGGCCATAACGAATTTCTTCTTCGAAGTCTTGATATCCATTTTATCTCCTCTTTTGCCCAAAAAAATTCCTTCCAAGAAATTTTTTTGGGTCAAATAAGTTTAACAAATCGGCGCTAAGTTGGCAAATAACCGCCGACGACTTGGACAGGCCTGACGTCATTTGTCCGCGTCACCCAAAAAACAACACCCAGCTTTTGAGCGCGCAGCCCTTTAGGCCTGGACAATTCAAGCGTGGAAACCCAGTCCCCGTAACTGAGATGAAAGTCCTTGCTTCTAAAAAGCAGGCAGGTAAAATCCTGATTCAAAACTTTGCCCCTATTTTTTCCTTCAGAAGGAGTGGTTTTAAGCCCAAAAGCGACCATTGCGCCATAAACGATAAACGTCTCACCCTCAAATTCCTTGGAAGGTTTAAATGTTATTTCGTAAACATCCTCTTTTTTTGAACCATCCGCCAAAAGCACGCCGTTTTTTTTGTCGACAGGTACAGGGATAGGCTGCGACCTTGCCCAACCAGACCACTCAACGCCGTTCACAATCATTGTCGGGCAATAAACATTGGAAACCGACCATTTCTTCTTGTATTCTAAAATCCTACTATCAAATTCTTTTTTTCCAAAAGCATCCTTGTAACCGGCTATATTCCAAAGCGGCGCATGAAAAGCGATGGGAATAACCTTTTCCCATAAATCCGTATCTTTTTGATTCTGTCTGAGAGAAACCATCCATTGAAGCGCCGGATTGCCATTGGCGTTGCCGTCGCAAGTGTATAGCTCAACAAGTGTATTTTGTGATTCTCCGCTCTTAAAAATCCTTTTTTCTTCCGGGGTCGCGCCAAAACAAACCTCGGAAAAAAGCAGGCCAATAATAAGATGCAAAATAATTTTCTTCATTTTTCTGTGGGCGCCCAAAGGCCCTTATTGTTCTTTCTTGCGGCAGCTTCATAACCTTTAAACAAATCCGAATAGCGGTAAGGAAAATAATTATAAGAAAAACCATACCCTTGTTGAATGATATCCGCGTTTAAAAACAAATTGTCTTCCTGGCGATAAACATATGCCAGTGTTCGGCCATACTTATCCAGGCGCTGCCAATCATATTCCAAACGCACAGTTTTTCCTTCGATTGCCTGACGCATGTAATCTTTGGCTTTTGAGGCGAACAAAAGGACAAGTTTTTCGTCGATTTTATTCTTCCTGGCATTTTGCTGGTTTCTCTTCAGGTTGTCCATTTCGGGGGTATCCACGCCGATAAGCCTGACTTTTTCACCGTTTTCAAGAACCAGCGTATCTCCGTCGGAAACGTGGCGCACGCGGGAGATATCGGAAGCAAAAGAGGCCGCGCATAAAAATACAGAAAGCGCGGCCGCCCAAAAACAAGATAATTTTTTTTTCAAATGTTATTTTAGCTGGGGAATAACATTCGTAATAATCATAAATGCGCCGATAAAAAGCAACGCACACATCACGTATCGCCCCACTCCCCGCATCAAGGTAGGGTCTACGTTAAATTCTTGGTCACTCGCTTTTTTGAGAGTTTCCAGAGCGCTCACAACCTGCTTATCCACGGAAATTTTCTTATTCATAGATGCGTCCAGAAACTTTAAGAGCTTCGCGCCGAATAGAAGATCGACGCCAAAAACCAGACAAACAGCCGCCCCAAAAGCGGCAACCGTTGACCAAAACCCTGCCGGAAAAAAGCTACCCATCACCCACCTCCATAGCGCCATTTTTGAATTTTGTTTTCTAAAAACTATAATATCTTACAAATATATAATCTATTATATATTATAGCATACAATTTTGATTATTTCTTAACCAAGCAAAAAGTCAAAATCTTGCTTTGTCAGCAACCCCGGCTTTCCACTCTTAGGAAGGATTCCTTCCAGAACCTGGAGGTAGAGTTCCGCCTTCTTTTTCTTCAAAAGCATCATTTTGTCTTCCACGGTATGCTCCATTAAAAGGCGGGTTACGAAGACGTTTTTGGTTTGGCCGATTCGATGCACCCTGTCCGAGGCCTGGTTTTCAACCGCCGGATTCCACCAGGGGTCGAGGTGAAAAACATAGCTGGCTCGCGTTAGGTTCAGCCCCACCCCGCCCGTTTTCAAGCTAATGAGGAAAATGGGCGCGCCAGCACCGCATTGAAAAGCGTCCACAAGGGATTTGCGGGCATTTTTTGGCGTTTTGCCATCCATCCTAAAATACTTCAAACCCTCTTTTTTTATGTCCTCTTCCAGCACATCCAAAAAAGAGGTGAATTGAGAAAAAACCAGTACGCTGTGTTCTTCTTCAACAATCTCTTTCAGTTTTGAAAGCAAGTATTCCATTTTCGGTGAACGCTCATGCACTTTCTTGTCCACAAGTCTCGGGGAAACACAAACCTGCCTTAACCTTAAAATGGCGGTTAGCGCCGTGATCGTGGCCTGGGATGGCGCATTTTTTTCAAAAGCCTCCCCCACCTTTTTCCGGACGCTTAAGACCACCTTTTGGTAAAGCGCTTTTTGTTTAGGGGTCATCCGCAAATACACTTCGTTTTCGGATTTCGCGGGCAATTCTTTCAGCGTCTTTTCTTTGGTCCTTCTCAATACGAAAAAAGCGGCTCTTTTTTTCAAGCGTTCCATAGGGTCCGAAAAACCGATTCGCCTGAACTCTTCGTACGGCCCAAGCAGCCCCGGCAACGAAATGTCCAGCACCGAATAATATTCACCCAGGTGGTTTTCAAGCGGCGTGCCGGTAAGCGTTAAAGCAAAATTGCATTTGAGACGCCGCGCGGAAGAAGTGCGTTTGGCCATGATGTTTTTCATGTATTGCGCCTCGTCAAAGATAATCACATGATAATTTTGCCGGTGAAAATAAGTCTCATCCCGCCGCAAAAGATCATAAGTGACTAAAACGACTTCCGCGCTTTGAAGCTCTTGGGGTTTAATGGATGAAGAATATTCGACCACGTTCATATCGGGGTAAAAATTTTTGAATTCGCTTTTCCAATTAAAAACAAGCGTGGAAGGAACCACTACCAAATGCTGTGATTTGGAGTTCTTTTTCGAAAGTGAGGAAAACTTCCCTTCGCGAATGCCGCCCAAGAAAGCAATTGCCTGCACTGTTTTACCCAGCCCCATATCATCCGCCAAACAGCCGCCCAAGTGATGCTCATACAAAAAAGCGAGCCATTCATAGCCTTCTTTTTGATAATCCCTGAGCTGACCCCTGAATCTTTTTGGCAATTCCTTGGAATCTATGCGCTCAAATTTCAAGAGCTTATTGACCCACCGCTCATTTTCTTCCGATAATCGCACTTCGACTCCCATTTGCCGCAACTGAACCCAGTCCAAAACATGCAATCTCGGAATCTGCTCAGGTCCGGCGCCCGCATCATTTTTCTTGGCGGGACGGCGGGTCAAGTCGCGCATCAATTCAAGCGCCTTAAGCGATTCGCTGTCCAACAGCCAAAGGTTTTCCCCATTTTCCAAAATTCCGTGGTTTTCCAGAATATTTCGCCATTCAGATTCGGATATAGGCTGGCCTTCCCAAGCCACTTCCGGCTTAACCTCAAACCAGTCAAAACCCGTTTTTTGAAACGTGTTTACCGCCATTTTAAATTTGGCTTTCTGTATTTGCCGATGCTGAAAACAAAGTTGAATGCCGTTCTGTTCAAGCCGGGAATGAAGCGTTCTTAAATGCCCGAAAAGTTCCGAAGCTGGCATTTCCTTTTCCTGACGTTTGAGCCATTCGAGAAAATCTCCCCCAAATTCTTCCTGAACCAAAGAGAATAAAGTTCCTATTTTTTGATAATTCATGGGCGCCAAATACCAGCCTTCGCGGGTGGCTAGAATATCCTCCACCTCATGCATGACAAAAGTTTTATGGAAACGTTTCAAGTATTCCCGGGATTCCCAAACCGCCTCCTCATCCCCCAAAGACAATCTGGCAATCTCAAGTTCAATTTGCTTTTCCGCCTTCTTTTCATCTTTCTCAAACAAAATCCGGATCGCCGCCTGCACCAAAGCCTGCTTTAAATTCCTTTTCTTAAGCCGGGCTCCGCGCATGGATTGCAAATGCTCAAAATAAGCGAAAAAATCGCTGCCAAAATCAAACCATTGCCCATCCCACAAACACGAACCTTTTACCGACATCAAGGGCCCGCTTTTACGCGCCAAGGTCACGCGGAATGTCATGGGCGATTCCTGCGCGGATGAAGATGTTCCGTTAATTTTCAAAATCAAATCTCTCAAATAAACATCTCTCTGTTCTTTGGGATAGCTCATTTTTCGATCATTAAAATGAGCCAACATTACCTCAAAAGGCTCGGAGACAATGGGAAACAGATCATCTTTTTTGGAAAGTTCGGATGCCGTTTTCAAAACCGACTTATATGTTTGGCCGGAAAAATCCATATCTGGCTCAACGTTTATTTCGGGTTCATACACCAGGGAATCATTCGCCGGAGACTGGGAATTAGAAGCGGGAGCGGAAATGGAGTCCTGTAAAAGATTGGCTGTGTACCAGCCGGAAGCGTCGGAAAGCCTAAGGATGCGGCCGCTCTCAACGTCGAGAGCCAAATGTTCTCCGATCCGCGCGAAATCCTGGAATATTTTGTCGGGTGAATTTTTATCAAAAAGAACTTTTCGAATTCGAACACGGCCACCCACCAAATCCAATTCCGTTTTGCCGCCCAAAGAAACCGTCCCATCCCATCGGGCGCGCGTAACCCCTTTTTCCGTGTGAAGGTAAAATTCGTACTTACTCCCTTCCCGGTCCAGAAAATCCGTCAAATCACGCTCGACGGATAAAGAATTTTTTTGCGATTGAATCAACTCACGAAGAGGTTTTGGAACAAGGCTTGAAGCGGAAGAAACGCGATTTCCCTCTTGCATCAAAAAAATGTGCAGGAGGGAAAAACGGTTTGGTTCTATATGGATTTCAAATTGCAAAAAAAATCAATACAGCTTTTCGATATTGCTGGCTCTTTTGTAGTCAGGGTCTATTTGAACGCGGACTTTGTCGCCAATTCGCCAATGTCCGATCTCACCCGGCTTGGTCACGACTCTTTTTTGAAATCCCCGGGGGTCCATCAAACGAAACAGGCTTTTCGAATACTCAATGTCAATAATCCAGCCTTCGAGCTTATTCTGATCAATTGATTCCATATTGACGGGTGTTGCCGGGGCCAGATCCGCTGCGAAAACAGTAGGATTTGAAGCAACGGTCAATCCGGCTGCCACGAAAACACCAAGAATGATTTTTTTCATAAATGCCTCCTTTGCCAATTTCATCCTATTCCCTATTTTATCAAAGAAGCTTCAGAAAGACACTTTTTCAAATCCTCCGCATCTCTCTGTTTCCAGGAGATGTTGGAGCGGATCAATTCAAGCGTTTGGAGACGGGTTCTCTCGGTGCCGGGCACGGGATGGTTTTTAAAGAAAACTTCCACATCCCGAAGCTGCTTGCTGTCGCTGAATCCGGCAGTGGACCCCTCGAGAATATGTCCCAGCAAACCCAGACTTCCGCTCTTATACATGGAAGCAATTTTTTTCCAATTAGACTTGATGAATTTCCAGGCCAAAATTCTGGCTGCGGCATTTGAACCAAAACCGGCCAAAATGACATAGGCATCCTGTGCCCTCACTTGGCCCGACAGTGAAAATTCAAGCACTTGAGCGCTGACTTCTTTGTCGCGGAAGCGGGTCATGGCTCTTAGCAGCCGGACTTTTTCTTCCTGCAAATTCGTGCTCTCGTAAAGTTTTTTGAGATTAGTCCATTCATCGGCTTCGCCATGCTCCGCAGCTATGCCATAAACCGCGCTGCGCAAATTCGGGTCAATGGTTTTTCCGGAAACAAAATATCGAAAAAGAGATTTGGCCTCATCCACCACTTCCGGCTTTCCGAAATGGCCTAAACGTCCAATCACAAGAGAACGTAAAAGAATATCCGAATGAGAATCCTGGGGCTTCGCCATCCACCCCATTTCACCCCAAACGGGCGACAAAATCTGTTTCGAGAAATCATGGAGCCTGTTTTTTAAATCTGTCTGGTCGATTTGATTTTCGACGCTTCCTAAAATCCCCGAAATGGTCAGCCACACATTGTAATCTTTCCAGGAGCAGTAATCGGGGAGCATGCGCAAAACATCGGAAGCGCGCAAATCCCCCGAACGGACAAAACTAAACGCGTCATCCAGAATCCCCAGAGAATCCGCCGCCGATAATTTCTTTTCGCGCACAGCTTTCATCAGCTTTTCCAACAGATCCTGTGAGTAACGCACACGGTAAAAACCGGTTTGCCCCGGATTGAGCTTAAACCAATCATTCGGCGACAAATTCAGGGACAGCTCGCTTTTTTTTCCGCTCAAAAGAAAAGAATTTACCTTGGAATCGGACGCCGACCGGTAAGTGACCGGCACCCGCCAGGACATTTTCTTTTTGTCAACGCTTCCGTCAAAAATAAATCGCTTCTGAGAAAGCGTGAAGCCTGATTGCTTGGCCGGTTGAACGGAAATCACGGGATAACCCTCTTGCCGCGTAAAGCTGTCCATGATTTTCCGCACAGGCTGTTTCGAAACTTCTTCCAGGGTTTTCCACAAATCCACGGTTTTGGCGTTGCGGTATTCAAAACGTTTCAAATATTTTCTTAAACCCGCGCGGAATTTATCCTCTCCTAAATAATGCTCAAGCATCCGGTTTACGGCCGAACCTTTGTTGTAAGTGATGTGGTCGAAAATTTCACGGATTTCATGCGGATTTTTCACCGGGATTTCAATGGGATGGCTGTTCTTCAAAGCGTCATCATGAAGTGCTGTAAAATATTCCGTGGCGACGTATTGGCTCCAC
>JAHFFM010000253.1 GCA_023247935.1 Candidatus Omnitrophota bacterium
AGAACAGAAGACGCAAGGTGTCGACCTTGACGTGTGGCTGCAGCCGGTCCAAGGCTGGAAACTCATTGCTAATTATTCATACCAAAATGCCAATCTGTTAAATGTCCCCGTGACGACCGGCCCGAGTGTGAATGGCAATCGTCCGACCGGTGTTCCTGCGAATCAGGCGAATTTTTGGACCACGTATGAAATTCAGAAAGGGCCTTTAAAGGGTTTGGGATTTGGCGGCGGCGTGAATTATCGCGACAGCATTTTTATCAATCAGCAGAATACGTCGGTGATTCCTTCTTATGTCACCATGGATTTGGCGCTTTTCTACCGCTGGAAATGGATGGAAGCCCAGGTCAATATGAAAAACGTGACGGATACGGAATGGTTCCGCAATGGAGTGAACTCGGGCGCATTGCCTGGCGATCCTTTTGGAGTTTATGGAACCATCCGCTTGCGTTATCCGGATTTGGAAACAGGAGCAGTCGTCTAACTTATGGCCTCGGGGTATGCGTTTAAAAGATTTCTTTTTTGGACGCACTTAGTCACCGGCCTGACAGTTGGTGCGGTGTTGCTAGTGATGGCCGTGACCGGGACGCTCATGGCGTTTGAACCGCAGATTTTGGAATGGACGGAAAAAGATGTGCGGCATGTTCCGGTGCCGGCGGTGGCGGCGCGGCTCAGCGTGAATGAAATCGCGGCAAAGGCATTCCTGGCGCATCCTCAAGCGCCGGTATCAGGGATTACTTTAGACGCGGACCCTAAAATTTCGGTTTTGGTGAATTTTGGACGCGACGAGGCATTGTTTATGAATCCATACAACGGGCAAGTGTTGGGAAAAATGTCTGGTGCGCGGCAGGCGTTTAATTTTATTGAATCCATTCACCGCTATTTGGCGTTGAAGGATCGGGGCCATCACGTGACGCATGCTGCGAATTTTTTCTTCTTGGGTTTGGCGCTGTCGGGTTTGTATTTGTGGTGGCCGCGCAAAACCATGGCGTTTAAAAGCGGCCTCAAAGGAAAAGCGAAAGATTGGAATTGGCATAATGTGATCGGGTTTTGGTGTTTGCCCATGATTTTGGTCACCACACTGACGGGTTTGGTGATGTCGTACACGTGGGCGAGCAATTTACTTTTCCGCATGACAGGCAATGAGCCTCCTCCGCCGTTTCAGCGGATGGCAGGCGCTGGCGCCGGACAAAAGCCGCTCACGGTCGAGCATGCTGAAATAAATTGGGATATGTTTTTTAAAAATGCTGAAAACCAGGCACCGCGCTGGAATACGATTTCTGTGCGCACGCCTAAAGAACTCGGCGGGACTTTTGCCGCGATTGTTCAGGATTCAAAAAATTTCTCCTGGAAGCGTTCACAGATGACGCTTGATGCGGCGGGAAACGTTGTGAAGTGGGAACCTTTTTCGGAGATGAATACCGGAAGAAAGGCGAGGATCTGGGCGAGATATCTTCATACGGGAGAATCGTTCGGGTTCGTGACCCAAATCATCGCATTTGTTTCAGCGTGCGGTGCCGGAATGCTGGTGTGGACCGGTTTTGCGATGGCTTGGAGGCGTTTTTTTACTTCCAAGATTGCACAAGTTTAAAAATAAAAAATAAACGGAGGATTTTATGTTTTTGTTGTTTGCAAAAGGTGGGCCGGTTATGTGGCCTCTGCTCGTGGCATCTTTATTGGGTATGACGGTGGTTTTGGAAAGGATTCTTTTTATCGTTAGACAAAAAAGATCCGAAAATCCGGAACTGCGGAAAAAAATATTCTTTTGTGTTGAAGCCGGGGATATGGAACAGGCTTTGCAAAAAGGCCTTGATTCAAAAGACTGGATTGTTCAGATGCTGGTGGAAGGGCTTCAGCATCCGGCGAGTTTGCAGACGACACTTCTTTCTGCGGCGTCAGACCAGTTGAAAAAAATAAATCGCGGGATTTCGGTCCTCGACACGATTATTACCCTTGCACCGCTGCTCGGTTTGCTGGGAACGGTGACCGGAATGATCGGGGCCTTTGGTTTGCTTGGGGCCCAGGAGCTTGATGCTCCGTCTGCCATTACCGGAGGGATTGCGGAGGCGTTGATTGCCACGGCTTTCGGCCTTGGAACCGCCATTTTTTGTTTGATTCCGTTTAACGGACTGAATTCTTATAGTGAAAATGCAAGGCATGAAATGGAACAGGCGGGATCCACGCTTGAGGTTTTGATCGCGAAGCTGCCAAAGGCAAAGGAGTCTTTTTATGAGAATACCCCAAGCCTCCACTAAACGCCGCGCGCGAATTGAAATTATTCCGCTGATCGACATTATTTTTTTCCTGCTGGCGACCTTTGTAATGGTTTCGCTTTCGATGGTTAAGAATCAAGGTGTTTCGGTTCGGCTTCCGAAAGCGGTGACGGGTGTGGTCCAGGAGCGTTCGACCTCAGCGACTTTGACGGTCAAAGAAAACGGAGATCTTTATCTCGATAAAGAAAAAATAACCTCCCAAGAATTGGCCGCGCGTCTCACCGCGCTCAAAAATGCCAAGCCGAACCAGAAAATATTTGTGAATGGCGATGAACTGGCCTATTTTGGCGACGTGATCGCGGTCATGGATAAGATCCGGCAGTCGGGAATCGATAAAATCGGCATTCAAACTAAAGGCGCCTTAAAAAAATGAACCGTGACTGGATCACAAGTGTATTG
>JAHFFM010000254.1 GCA_023247935.1 Candidatus Omnitrophota bacterium
CCACGGCGATCAAACCATATTGTTTGGCCACATGCTCGGGAATAATTTTGGCGACTTCAGGATCAATTTCATAACCGGATAAAGGAAGATAAGGAAAACCGTATTGAACAGTGAGGGCTTGGGCGATATCGGATTCTTGCAAATGACCCAGCGAAACTAAAACTTGCCCAAGCAGGCCGCCTCTTTCTTTTTGGACGGCAAGAGCGTCCTCAAGCTGTTTCGGGGTAATCAGCTTACAATCGACTAGAAGTTCGCCGAGTTGTTTGGGAATAATTTTTTTCAAAACATTTTGTCCCTATCATTTGTCTTTAACGCCAAAAATTCTCTCAAATTCCGCCAAATCCAGGGAACGGGACATCGCCTCTTCCTTCTCCACTCTTCCTGATTTCACAAGCTCCACTAAACTCATGTTCAAGGTGCGCATTCCTTCTTTCTGCCCCATTTGAATCGAAGAATAGATTTGGTGGGATTTAGATTCACGAATCAGATTCCGAATGGCTGGCGTCGCGATTAAAATTTCAGGCGCCATGCAAAGCCCGCCCCCTTTTTTCGGCAAAAGCTGCTGGGAAATAATGGCCTGCAGCACGAATGAAAGCTGCACGCGCACCTGTTGCTGCTGATGCGCAGGAAAAACGTCGATGATGCGGTTTACAGATTGCACGGCGTCAGGCGTGTGAAGCGTCGCAAAAACCAAATGCCCGGTTTCAGCGACGGTCAACGCAATTTCAATGGTCTCAAGATCTCTCATCTCACCGATGAGAATCACATCCGGGTCCTGGCGAAGCACGTGTTTGAGCGCTTGGTTAAAAGAGTGCGTATCGGAACCCACTTCACGCTGGGTCACTTTCGCCTTTTTATTTTTAAACAAAAATTCAATCGGGTCTTCGACGGTCACAATGTGGCATGACGTATTCGCGTTGATATGGTCGATCATGGCCGCAAGCGTAGTCGTTTTTCCCGAACCTGTCGGACCCGTCACCAAAACCAAACCGCTGGGACGCCCCACAAGAGCTTCGGCTACGCGCGTCGGAAATCCTATTTCTTCAAACGACATCGGACTGTAAGGCAGCGCACGGATAGCAGCGCCAATGGAGGAACGCTGGAAAAATAGATTTACGCGAAAACGGCCTATGCCCGAAATACCGAAAGAATAATCCAATTCTTTTTCCCGCTCAAATTGCTTAAACCGGTCTTCCGGCAGCGTTTCTTTTAAAAGTCTAACCATGTATTCGAACGAAAAATTCCAATCCGTGACATATAAAAGATCCCCGTCAATGCGCATGGCCGGACAAACACCGTCTCCGCAATGAAAATCCGACGCCCTGTTCTTTACGACCAGTTCAAGCCACTGGTTCATCGTGGGTTCTTTTTGGGTCATTTTCTCAAACATAAATACTCCTTTTAAACGAATGCTTCTAAAAGTTTACCCGCGCCAAACGCAGTCTTCATCCGGTCCTGCGCCTTCACGTACAAATCGTCCGCCTGCACGCCGTCAATTGGATTCTCGCTGATCCCGACGCATAATGACAAACCCGCGGGAGCCTTGGCTCCGATTTTTTCAATCGCGTCGATGCATTTTTTCTTATTTTTATCCGGGAAAATAATCGCGAATTCGGCCAAACCAATACGGGCGGCGCGATCAAACTCAGTCATTTGTTCACTCAAAACATTGGCCATATTCTTCAGCGCGGTCTCCGCCGCCTCCGAACCCATTCTTGCTAAAATTTCGTCATGATTTTTAATCACCACAAACGCGAACGAGCAGGGCCGCTGATAATGAATCGCTCGCTGTATTTCTTCGTTAAGTCGTTCGCGGATGTAGGACGCGTTATAAAGGCCTGTTAATTTATCCTTCACGGAAAGACGGTCCACTTTGTCTAAAAGCTCCCTGGCGTTGCGGGAGATTTTTTTGAGGCTTTCCGTTAAATCTTGGATTTCGTCCGTAGACGTTGAAATCTGAGGATTTTCCTCCAGTTTTCCAGAAGCAATATTTTGAGCGGCAATTTTTACCTGAACCAAAGGCATCAAAAGCTGTTTAATCACCAGAAAACCCAGAAAAGCCACGAGCAAACTCAGAAGCCCGACAATGCTTACCGTAAAAAGATAACCCTGCCCTTTTTCCTCTGCCGCCTTCATAACCAAGTTCATAAGATAAGCGCCTGCAAGCATGGGAATAATGGTCATCAAACAGAAGCAGACCATTAATAGGTACTTTAACTTAGTAGGTACAAGCAACTTAGCATTGTTCATAATTGATTGTTTTTGACCTTTCTTGATAATAATTATATATTATATATTAAAAATAGTCAATGATGATAACTTATATTGAATATTTAGAAATATAGGGGTGGGGGTGAGTTGTGGGTAGTGAGTCGGGGGTGAGTGTGAGGAAAAGCATTATTTTCACCCACCCGCATCCACGACCCACTGCTCACAACTCACCCCCACTCCTTTATATGTTAGCTTTGGGGGAGAAAGTTTGGGTTGGCGGCCCGAAGCTAGAACAGTGAACGGTGAATTTTGATATTTAGGAGAAGGCCAATGGCCAGCATGGTCATTAAAATAGAGGTTCCCCCATAACTGACAAGCGGCAAAGGAACCCCCACCACGGGCAAAACGCCCATCGTCATACCCAAATTCATAAAAGCTTGAAATGCCAGCATGGT
>JAHFFM010000255.1 GCA_023247935.1 Candidatus Omnitrophota bacterium
ATATTAACCGCAAAATAACCTTTTTGCTTTTGAGCAAATGTATTGGTTTTAACCCAATCCTCAAAACCCGGTAAAACAGCCGGAGCTTCGGTGGGAGCCGGCGACTTTAATACCGGCGCTTTGTATTCTTCTATATTTAATTTCCAAAAAGCCTCGCGGCCCGAGCCCGTCATCACCACTTGCTTGCGCTCGCTCAAAAATTCCTGACGAAACGTCTCGATACCCCATTTGGCCACAAGAAACTTGATGCGCGCGCGGTTTTTGTCTTTTCTCTCACCATTCCGGTCAAATAAACGAATCACAGCTTCCGTGGTAGGCAATAAAAGTTCGGCGGGCGTGAATTCTTCCAAAAGCTGCGCTTTGTATGGAAGACTTCCCAGTCCTCCCCCGACATACGTCTTAAACCCCTTCACTTCTTTTCCGTTAATATTTTTTATTTGGGCCACAAAACCGATGTCGTGAATTCCAATTTTGGCCCAATCCTCGTCGGGACTGGATTCAAACGCGATTTTAAATTTACGCGGCAAGTTCTGGCAAACCGGATTCCTCAAAAAATAAAGACTCAAGAGATCCGCGTAAGGAATGACGTCAAAAAGCTCTTTAGAGGAAATTCCCGCGTAATGCGAACAGGTGACATTTCTCACCGTGTTTCCACAAGCTTCGCGGCTGGTCAATCCCACTTCCATCAAGCCTCTTAAAATCGCCGGAACGTCCGTGCGAAGGATTTCATGCAATTGAATGGCTTGACGCGTCGTCACGTGAGCTAATTTGTTAGGCGCGAATTTTTCCGTGATGTCCGCGATGCGCTCCAGTTGAAGCGCGTTCATATTGCCGTAGCGGATTTTGATACGAATCATGTGGCGGTTTTCCGCGCCGCGAATGCCATAAATGCCGTTATTGAGCCGGAATCGGCGGAAATCATCGGGGTCCAGAGCGCCTTTTTCTAAATTGGCGATCTCCACTTCAAAACGCTTAATCTCCCCCTCTTCCTCCGGCAGGAGCTGCGTTCTGAGTTTTTCTTCGAAAATATCCTTATTCCACTCGTAAATCTCTTTCAAAGCCATGGTTCTTCCCCTCAAATTTGATTCATTGTATCACAATGTTTGATAGCTTAACCCATAGGGACTATAAATTCAAGTGTTTTGATAATAAATGCCGTTAAAAATCTATCTTATATATAACTAATTAACTTATGATATATCCTTCCTTACCATGAGAAAATGTCCCCTTGGCAGCTCTGGCTCAACCACCACATTAAAATTATCCATAAAGTAACTCCACAGTTTGGGGTGGGTTTTGGAAAGATGGAAATTCAAATTCCCTTCCACAAAAACATTCCCCACCAGCGCCCAGCGAACATTCTTTTCGTGAAGGTCATCAATGATTCTCTGCTGCCTGGCCTCCGTTTCAGGAAAAATAAGATAAAGTTCATGGCTGGGATTTTTCTTGTCTAAAATACAATAAAACGTGGACCATAGAGGCGCGATAAAAATCGACTCTTCCCGCGGAACGTGCCGGTTCACGGCGTCTTCTATATTCCGGATCAATTGAATGCTTTGGACATCATCCCAATAAATGTCACGCCCGATCCGGATATGATCTTTAAGAGCGGGTGAAAGAAAGATTTTCTTGCAAACGGAAGAAGCTAGAAAAAATGCTCCCGCAATACAAAGAACCATAAAACAAACAACCGCTTTTTTAAGAAAATGAAGCGGCTTTGTTTTGCCATTGATTGCCAGCAAACCAACATAACAAGGCAGCATGCTCTCCCCCACGTAAATCAGTCCCCGGCATCGACCCATGTGATGAAAATAAATGCTGCTTAAAATAACGCATCCCACCCATACCGCATTTTTTCTCAAATCTTCTTTCTTGATCCTTATCATCACGAGCCACGAAATACCGCAAAATAAATAATAAAGTACATAAAGCCAGCCAATGGAAACGACATTGATCCATTCCAGCAATCGTTGGGGCGTCGAAGGAAAACGGTGGACGATATTTTTCCATGAAACAAGCCATGGCCATGGAACCGCATAAGCAAGGTCATTGTTCCTTGAGACCAGGATACCGAAAAAATCCAGGGTTGCTTCTGAAAATCCCGGAACAAATAAATAAAATAAAATTAAAGGCAGAACTCCCACAAACAATCCATAAAAATAAAAATGGATTCCACGGAAGATGATTCTCCCTTCCTTGAGAATCGTGAGAAGAAAAAGCAGGCAAAGCGCCACCCCAAAATAAATACCATGATTAAAAGCGAACCAGAAAATAATTCCATGAAATAAACCCGTTGCCTGTAAAAAAGACGGTTCAGGCTTTTCAATCAGGGCGATGAGAATTAAAAGCTCCATTGCCACTAACCCCGCATCAAAATAGCGGAAAGGAACTATCATTAAACAAAGAAAAACGAGGCATGAAACATGGAACAACGGCGAAAAGGTCCGTTGGACCCGCGAGAAAATAAACAGCGCCGCGACCAGGGCTAAAAATTGAAATGCGCAGCACGCGATCCGCATTTCTTTAAGCCCCTCGCCAAGCGTGGAAAAAAATCCTGCGATCCAATAATACCGCCCCGGAAAGTAAGATTGAAAGTCACGCATCGGGACGGCTGCGGACATGAAAATTTCCCGGGCGCCATACCAAACAAATCCG
>JAHFFM010000077.1 GCA_023247935.1 Candidatus Omnitrophota bacterium
TCCAAACACAAGAATGCCCAGTCTTCGCCTTTCCGACCAGGAAGCTTCTGATATCACCGCTTATTTATCCTCTTTAAAGAATGAAAAATTCGAGCAAAAAACAGCCCCTAGAGCCAAAATGGACGTTGTAGACCAAATGATTTTAGAGCAGCTTCAAAGCACCATGAGAGCTAATGATGCACAAAATGAACTCAAAAAAATGAGCGGCGATCAAAAACTCGAATTCCTCGGCAAAAAATCGATTGCACACCAAGGCTGCTTTGCCTGCCACGCTATTAAAGGATTTGAAGACTCCAAACCTATCGGCGCCGAACTTTCCGATGAGGGACGAAAAGATATTCATAAATTTGATTTCGGTTTCATAGACATTGAGCAAACAAGGCATGACTGGATTCATCAAAAGTTAAAAGACCCTCGCAGTATTGATCAAGGCAAAATTAAAAATTATTACGAAAAACTGCGCATGCCCCAATTTGATTTCTCTGAAGAAGAAAAAGATGCCTTAATCACATTTCTCCTGAGTCTCACGGAAGAACAAATCCCTCTTCAAATGCAAAAACGCCTGGATTTGAACGAAAAAGCGATTGAGAAGGGCAGAATGTTAGTTACCAAACTTAATTGTCAGGGCTGCCATACTGTAGACGGAAAAACAGGCAAACTAACAGAAATTACCGAAGACCAGGGCTCGGCTCCGCCGAGATTAGACGGCGAAGGCGCCAAGGTCCAGGAAAAATGGCTTTATCATTTCCTGAAAAATCCGACCCCCATTCGTCCTTGGCTGACTTATCGCATGCCTACATTCGGCCTGTCCAACGATGAATTAAATACGCTTGTTTTCTATTTCCACCACATGGCTGGCCAAGACATCACTTTCTCAGACCAAAGCGGAGCGGATACTTCTAATGGAGAGCATATACAGGCCGGTAAAGCCCTGTTTGACACCCTCCAATGCGCGAAATGCCATCAGGTGACACAGGATAGCGCTGCCATGGGAACCTCGTTCTTAGCTCCGGACTTATCCTTAGCCAAAAACCGCCTCAAGCCGGAATGGGTGCACAAATGGCTTCAAGACCCGCAGGTTCTTCAGGAAGGCACCATGATGCCCACTTTCTTCCCGGATGGTCAAAGCCCTGTTACGGATGTCCTGGAAGGGGATGCGGAAAAGCAAATAACCGCGATTCGCGATTATTTATACACCTACGAAGCCTCTTCCGAGCCTAAAAAGCAATAACACCCCATTAAGAAAGCTATGCAAAATAGGCCACCTATAGTAAAATAATTCCTTAAATTTTGAGTAGAGTTATATTCCCAAAATGACGAACAGGAGAGGTTATGAGAAAAGAATTTGTTTATGTTTTTTTAGCAGTTTTATTCACCACTGCCAATCTTTCGCAGGCAGATGCAGCCGTTTTAACCATTAAAGCTCCTTTTGAAGGTCAGGCGCCAACCGTCCAAACCATCAAA
Source organism: Candidatus Omnitrophota bacterium (assembly GCA_023247935.1). Taxonomy (GTDB): domain Bacteria; phylum Omnitrophota; class Gorgyraeia; order 2-02-FULL-51-18; family 2-02-FULL-51-18; genus JAHFFM01. Next base: position 1,465 of record JAHFFM010000077.1, read on the forward strand.
GCCGACGCGGATCCAAAATGCAAATTAATGCACCCCCAAGGCATTAGCGCGGACGAAGTCATTGTGAATTCAAATAACAGCCTGAAAAACGTTTTCGTGTACGTCAAAGAGGGTTTGGAAGGTAAAAAATTTGAGGCCCCCAAAACACCCGTGACTTTTAACCAGGAAGGCTGCCAATACCATCCTAAAATATTCGGCATCATGGTTGGCCAGCCGCTAGAAATCGTTAACAGCGATGACACGCTCCACAACGTTCACTCACTTCCTACTGAAAAAAGCCAAAGCTTCAATCTTGGCATGCCCATCAAAGGCATGAAATTGAAAAAAACCTTTACCAAGCCTGAGGTTATGGTCAAGATCAAATGCGAAGTGCATCCTTGGATGAGCGCGCATGTCGGTGTTGTCGAGAATCCTTTTTACGCCGTTACCGGAGACGATGGCTCCGCTCAGATCAAAGATTTGCCAGCAGGGGAATACACGATTGAAGCTTGGCATGAAAAATATGGCGTGCAAACACAAAAAGTAACCGTTGCAGACCAGGATCAAGAAGTTTCCTTTTCTTTTAAAGCTTAATTGATTCTTTATTGAACCCCCGCCAATAAATATCTCGTTGGCGGGGGTTTCTATTTTTAGAATTACAGGAAAAATCGTTGACGTTTAAGCCCAGATTATTCAGCTATGCTTTATTTACGGCGTTGGCCACGGTTATTTTAATTATGGCTGGCGGCTTGGTTACCAGCACCGGTTCGGGCTTATCCGTACCAGATTGGCCACTTTCTTACGGGCAATTTTTTCCTCCTATGATTGGAGGGATACGCTTCGAGCACTCTCACCGCATGATCGCAGCCACGGTTGGATTTTTAACATTCGGTTTGACGGTTTGGATTTTAAGGGAGGAGAAGCGCCACTTCATGAAAGTTTTGGCGGCCTGTGCTTCATTTGCCGTTCTGTTGCAGGCGATTTTAGGCGGCCTCACCGTAAAATACCTTTTACCTAAACCTATTTCCATTGGCCACGCCTGCCTGGGTCAAACTTTTTTTTGCCTCGTCTGCGCCTTGGTTTTATTTTTATCCAAAGAATGGCTCTCTCCGGTAAAAATCAGTTCCAAAACAGCCTTTCATTTCACAAGACTTTCATGGACAACTTTTGGCTTTGCTTATTGCCAGCTTGTAGCAGGAGCCATTGTCCGCCATACGCATGGCCAACTGCTTGTCGCTCATATTTTTATCGCGCTTTTGATCCTCATTCATGCCGTTTTTTTAAATATTAAATTATTTTCTGACAATTCCATTCAAAAAAAATTTCTTCCGCAATTACTGGCAATTGACGGGCTGCTTTTCCTGCAGCTATTCCTAGGCTTGGGCGCATACACCTTTAAATACGCGCTTGAAAAGCAAGCCCTGCCTACCGTCCTGGAAGTGCTTTTTACAACTGCCCATCAAACAACCGGTGCGCTGATCTTGGCAAATTTGCTGGTTTTAAGTCTCCGGGCCACAAAATTGCTTCAATCGGAGAATTCCAAATCTTCCTCCGAATATCTCGACCTCATCAAGCCCAGAGTCACTTTAACCGCTTTATGGACCGCCTGCTGCGGGTATATTCTGGCGTCCCCGCAACCCTTTAACGCAACAAAATTCCTTCACATGCTTTTGGGCGCTTTTCTCGTCGGGGCAGGGGGGAATGCGTTAAACCAATTCCATGAACGGGAAATAGACCAAAAAATGACGCGTACCCAGGAAAGACCGCTTCCAAGCCGTAAAATGGAGCCAGAAAACGCCCTGATTTTTGGGTGGCTGCTGTCTTTGTCGGGTATCGTAGAGATCGGCGTGTTCGTATCCATTTATGCCGCTTTTATCGCACTCGGAATTTTTTTAAGTTACGTGTACATTTACACGCCCTTAAAAAAAGTGACTGCATTAAACACCTATGTTGGCGCGGTTCCAGGGGCATTGCCCGTTTTATTGGGCTGGGTTGGCGCGGCTGGCTCCATTGACGCGAAGGCTATTTCTCTGTTTATGTTGTTGTTTATTTGGCAGCTGCCGCATTTTTTTGCCATTGCCTGGGTTTATCGTGAAGACTACAAAAAGGGCGGACTTCAAATGCTTTCGCGGGATGATAAAAGCGGACAAAAAACCTCTTTTCAGATCTTATTTTTTTCTTTCCTGCTTCTTTTGGCGAGTCTGCTGCCGTTTCATTTGGAGTTGGCGGGAAGTCTCTATCTTTTTGCCGCGCTGGCAGGCGGGGGAATATTAGTGGTTATGGCTTATAATCTACGCAAAATCAAACTTGTCCACGCGTCGCGGTTTGTGGGGGCTTCCATTATTTACATTCTGGTTATTTTTACCTTGCTTATCGTGGATAAAAAATGAGTATTTTAGGACGAGTCAATAAACCCTTTTTGGTGCTGGTCATCCTCATCAATGTCGTCATTTTTTTTATTTTGCATGCCGAAAAAAGCACCCTCCGGGTCCGTTATCCCAAAAATGAAGGGGGGCTCCCCGTACTTGCTCAACACTCTCCGTTTACACTTACCCGCGAAAACGGTTCTGAATTTTCATCCAAAGAATTGGAAGGAAAATCATGGCTTGGCAGCTTTATCTTCACCAGCTGCCCGAATCAATGTCCTATGATGATAGGAAAATTGGGCAGCTTTCAAAAAATACTGCCCAAAAACCTCAAAATCGTTTCCGTCAGCGTAGACCCTCTGCATGACAGCCCGGATGTGCTAAAATCATTTTCACAGAAATACGGGGCGGATTTATCCCGATGGGTTTTTTTGACCGGGGACAATAAGGTTATTTCAAACCTGATGTCCGAATTAAAATTAGGCGGCAACGAAAGCCCGTCTATGCATAGTCTTCGCTTTGTCTTAATTGACGGAACTCAACGTGTTCGCGGCTATTATGACTCGGAAGACACGAACTCCATGAAAAAAATGCTGCAGGACGCGCGAAAATTGGAACAAAACAATGGAAAATAAGGCAGAAAAAGATTACACGGTGTTGTGGTGGATTGGCTGGATCACACTGACCATCCTTTCATTTTTTGTTTCTTACTCTTTTTGGACAGGCTTTATCGCCAAACACGTAGGACCCATGGATCAAAAAGGAGTGCCCCTTATCTGGGTTGCGGCCGTATTCGGCACCTGGATGGTTCTTTTGGTCCCTCTGATTATTCTGATGTACAACAAAGTAGATCGCAGCTACGAAGACGCCAGAATCAAGCGGGACGGGGATAATCAGAAAAAAATCATTTCAAACCTGGGTTTTAAAATAATGCGTTCACCGGTAGAGGGCAGGCTTCTCCCCAAAGAAATCCAAAAAAAATTAAAAAAAATGCCCCGCACTTTAAACCAAGGTCAGCTTGTGGCTCTCAAATTCGAAAACGGGAAGCGCCTTGAAAACGTATTTGTTTTGGCGCATGAAGAAATTGTCGGCATTTATGACGCGGATTGGAAATTTGACGCAAAAAATGTGGTGGATGTAGAAATACTTGATCCCGGCAAAACCATGCCCGTAGAACATGAAAAATGGATGAGGCTCGCGGATTGATTTACACATTCGGCCGCTCACTTCAAGTCTTGGCTCTTATTGTTATGCCAGCGTCCGTATGGGTCGGATTCAGCCTTCATGACGAAAAAACCTCCATTTTTATTTTTTTAGGAAGCATCCTCGTTTTTTATACGGGTTATTTCTTGACGCGTTTTACACCCAAGCTATAATAACGTTCAATAATATGGTTGAAACCCCTTATAACAATCCATTTTCTGAATCCAAAGCATCCGAAACATCGCAGGATATTTCCAAGAAACCGCCCAGAAAAAAAGCGCCGCCGAAGCTGGCCATCATCAATCAAAACGGCTGCACCGGCTGCGAAGTTTGCATTGTATTTTGTCCGGTGGATTGCATTGAAATTGTGCCTGGCGTAGATCACACCCAGCTTCAGCAAGTGGTGGAGGTAGATTTAGACCGGTGTATTGGGTGCTCGCTTTGCGCGAAAAATTGCCCCTGGGAAACAATCGATATGATTGCTCATGATGAGGCGCTCAAAACCGCGCCTTCAGTGACGTTAAGAAGCGTTTGCGGCCAAAAAACGGCTAGCGACGTTCAATAAAATCCGCGACCTTTTTTTCGAGATTTTCACCGCTTAATTCTCTAATTTCAGGAATACCCGAAGGGCTGGTTACGTTAATCTCCGACAAGTATCCGGAAATCACGTCAATTCCCACAAAATAGAGGCCATGTCTGAGAAGAGCCGGTTTTAAAGCCTGAAGGATCTTTTTGTCTCTAGAAGAAAGGCTCGCCTTGCGCATCGAACCACCCACACTCAAATTTGCCCTAAAATCAGCTTTTGAGGGCACACGTGAAAAACAACCCAAGAACTCACCATTTAAGATAAGAATTCGCTTGTCACCTGTTTGGTCATGGGGCACATAACGCTGCGCCATAACCTTATAAAGCCCGCCACCCGTCATAAGATCCAGCAGGGAGGGGAGATTGCGGTCTTTTCCGTGCGTCACCACAATGCCAGCACCGCCTTTATTGTTTAAGGGTTTCAGCACAACATTTGTTTTTTGTGAAACGATAAATTTTTGAATATCTTTAGGCTTTCCGGAAACAAAGCTTTCAGGAATCCATTTATCAAATTCCAGAATAAAAAGTTTTTCATTGCAGGCCGCGATACCCATCGGATCATTCAGGATAAATACTTTGTCCTTAAGCAGCGCCAAAAGCTGCAAAGTATAAAGGTATTCATTTTCAAAAGGAGGTTCTTTCCGGATGAAAATGACGTCCATCTTTTCCAGCTCAACGGGCTCCGAACGGGCTGATGTCTTAACAAAGCCATGAACAGGGTCAAAACGCGAAGTTGAGACACGGGCTAAAGTTTTCCCCGAGTCCCAAAATAAGTCTTTGCTTTCAAAATGACATATCTGGTGTCCACGACGGGACAATTCATACATCATCCAGAAAGAACTGTCTTCGTCGACTTTCACCGAGGTTGTAGGGTACAATAAAAAAGCGATTTTCATGAAAACTATTGTACCTTATCTCAATCTTAAAGAATATTTCCTTTCTGGCTGCAAATCAGAATCGGACCTCCAGGTCGGAGTGGAATGGGAAAAAATTGCCATCTTTAAAGACACGGGCAAAGCCATTCCTTATCACGGGCCCAGAAGCGTCAAAGCCATTTTTGAAATTCTTTGCAAAGACTATGGCTGGACGCCCGTTCTGTCTGAAAGCAAAGAACCCATCGCCTTAAAAAAAGATTCCGCCAGCATCACCCTTGAGCCAGGCGGCCAAATAGAACTTAGTGGCCAAAAAGCGTTCTCATTAAGCGAAAATTCATCCGAACTGTACTCACACTTAACTCAAATTAAAAAAGTTTCCGAACCAATGGACATTGCCTGGCTGGGGATAGGCGCTCAACCATTCAGCGCGCTGGATGAAATCGAATGGGTTCCCAAAGACCGTTACAACGTCATGCGGGAAAACCTGAAAAGCCATGGCGCCATGACCTATTCCATGATGAAGGAAACTGCATCCGTTCAAGTTTCCCTCGATTACACCAGCGAAAAAGACGCGGTTGAAAAATTGCGGCTAGCCATGGGGTTAACGCCCATTTTAACGGCTCTTTTTGCCAATTCACCCATCGATAGAGGGGAAATTTCGCCTTATTTGAGCCGTCGCTCCCAAATTTGGGCCGAAACAGACTCTGAAAGGACAGGTATTATTTGGAAAGTGTTTGATGAGTCTTTTGACTTTGACCAGTACGTCCAATACGCACTGCAAGTGCCTATGCTCTTTATCCAAAGAGAAGGGAAGTGGGTCCAAATCGCGCGTATTTCTTTTGAGGAGTTTCTAACGCGAGGCTGGAATGGCTTTCGTGCCGAAGCGCAAGATTGGGACCTTCACCTGACTTCCATTTTTACCGAAGCGCGGCTTAAAAAATACCTGGAAATACGAAGCATAGACTGTCAAACGGCGTCCGTTGGATTATCCGCCGTCGCGTTTTTAAAAGGCATCTTTTATAACGCGGTTTCCCGAAAAGGTGCTTGGGATCTAATCAAAGGCTGGTCCATTGAAGAGCGGCAGGAACTTCAAAAGCAAGTTTTGACTCAGGCTCTAAACGCCAAATACAAAAATGTTACTCTTTTGGAATTAGCTAAAACGCTTGTTGGGCTATCCGAACAGGGCTTGACGGAAAAAGAAAAATCCTACCTGGATCCGCTAAAAATTCTTTTAAAAGAAGGGATATGTCCCGCCCAAAGGCTTCTAAGATGTTATCAAAACGCCAATGGCCATGAAAGCCAAATCAAACAAATTCTGCGCTGCGCCTCGATTTAAATTTCAAGTACGCAGCTTGTAACCGACCCTAAAAAGTTTTTCCACCAAAATAAAAAGAAAAACCGCAAAAAAAGCGGCCACCGCCATACTTATCCGGTAATCCACGTCCGAAATCCCCAGCATCCCATAGCGCAATCCGCTCACAAAATAAAAAATCGGATTAAACTGCGCGATTCCTTGAAAGGGTCCGGGTAGCATTTTGATGCTATGAAACACACCGCCAAAATAAATTAAGGGGGTTAACACAAAGGTGCTCCAAAAAGAAAGCTTTTCGAAGCCTTCAGCCCATAAACCCACCAACAAACCCAACAAAGCAAATACCAGCGTCACCATAAAAAAGAAATAAAGAACGATCCAGAAATTATGGAATGCGAACTGAGTAAAAACCAAAGAAATAAGATAAACGCCGCTGCCCACAAGAATTCCTCTCGTGATCCCGCCTATTAAAAGCCCCATCACCATCTCAAAATAGGAGAGAGGGGAGAGGAGAATTTCCTGAATCAAGTTATGCCACCTCGAAATAAACAGGGAAGAAGAGGTGTTGGCATAAGAACTGTCGATCAAATGCATCATCACAAGGCCGGGCACAATAAAATGAAGATAATTGGAGCCTTGAATAGAAATAT
>JAHFFM010000078.1 GCA_023247935.1 Candidatus Omnitrophota bacterium
GCGTGGTGGGATTTGTCGTGGATCAGGACGTGGAGATATTGGAGGGTGTTTTTGTGAATTTTTTTGGCCGGCCAGCTTATACGCCTGTGGCTCCGGTGAGATTTTCCATGAAATCAGGAGCCCCCTTGATCCCGCTTTTTATTATCCGGCAGGGCATGAACCATCGCATTATCATTGAGCCGCCAATTGAACTTTCTTTCACGGGAAATAAAGAGGCTGACCTTGTAGCCAATACCCAAAAATGGGTGAGTGTTCAGGAAAAATATATCCGGCAATACCCGCATCTTTGGGTCTGGAATCATAAGCGCTGGAAAACTGTTCCCAAAGCCGCATTTTCTGAGGCTAATTAATAGAATAAATTTTTAGATTTGAAATTTGGATATCCCCCGGTTTATCAGGTAAACTTCTTGGAACTCTTTATTCTTTTTTCCTCTATTTTGGTCGTTTTTTAATGGAAATTTTGTGAAAAAAAACATCCTAAAAATTATTTCATCGGCGCTTATTGCGAGTTTTTTAATTCACGATGTATCCTGGGCGGCCGCCGAAATAAAACCTGCTTTCGGAGGCATATCTGAAACGCCTTGGAAAATCCGCGTTTCAGGCGATTTTGGACAGGTTCGTGAATTTTATAAAGGGCCGCCAGGCGCGCCGTTGCTCATCCACATTCAAGACGCCCACACCAATCCAAGCGCGCAGCAAAACATTTCCCATATCCTTGAAGAGCTTATTAAAAAATATGGCATTGAGAAAATATTTCTGGAAGGAGGAGTCAGGGATGATTCTTTAAGTTTTCTCAGGCCTTTGGCGTCTCAAAAAGTCCGTGGGCAAGTCGCAAAAAAATACCTTTTAAAGGGCGAGTTGAGCGGGGCGGAGCACCTCGATCTTTCTTCAAATTATAAAATGTCCCTTTTGGGTGTCGAGAAGGAAGGGCTTTATCTTAAAAATCTCAAAACCTACGCCGCTGTCGCCAAAAATCGGGAACGTACTCTTGCCTATCTGGATGAAATTTCAAAACGCGTTTCAACCTTAAAGCGGCGTTTATATCCTCCATCACTCGTAAGTTTTGACGATTTTATCCGGGCTTTTGAAAAAAAAGAAAAAAGTTATACGGAATATTTTGAAAGACTGCGCGGCGAGGCGCGGCTGAATGGCGTGAATCTGCTCGCGTACCCTCACTTTTTATCCCTGGGGGAATTGAGCGTTTTGGAATCGGGCATTGATTTTAAGAAGGCGAATGAGGAACTAAGTGTCATTGCGAGGAGCGAAGCGACGAAGCAATCTCTGCGAAAACCTGACGCAGAGATTGCTTCGGCCCCTTCGGGCCCTCGCAATGACACGGGCCGCTTGGAAAAAGCGGGGCAAGGGTTCCTATTCCGTCAAGCCGAAATGCGCGGGGTAGACGTCCGATCCTTTCCAAACCTATCCCGTTATGTGGAATATCTCCGGCGTTTCGAAGTCATTGATCTTGAGAAGCTTGGCGATGAGGTTGACGCGATCCAGAGAAGCGTCTACGAGAACGCCTTAAAGGGCGAAGGCTTCCGGCTTTACGAAATTTCTGAAACCCTGACCAATCTAAAGATGCTTTTTTCTTTACAGGCTTCCAAAAGCGACTTTGAGACTTATCTTGAACGAAAAAAGGACAGTCGTTTTCACACTCTGTCCATGCTGGCGTTCCTGAATAAAAAACTCTTGGATTTCGGCGTTGATTCCGACGTGCTGCCGTACGAGACGGTTCTTGAGGAGCGTAAAAAAGAAATCGAAGATTTTTACCAGGTCACCGCCCAGCGCGATGAAGTCATGGTTGAAAAAGCCGTCCAATCGATGAGGGAGCAAAAAATTTCCTCAGCGGTCCTGATAACCGGAGGTTACCACACGGAAAACCTGAAGACCCTCATGCGCGAACACGGGGTTTCTTATGTGGTCGTGTCGCCTAACGTCCGGCAGGAAACCAACACGCGCAGGTATGAGGAAATCCTGCTCTCCGAACTCAAGCAAAACAACCCTGTGCCCTATCCGCTTAGGATATCCCATCATCCAAAATTTCTGGCCGCGAGGCTCGCGGCGGAAAGGCCCGGCATGATTCCCGTAATAACCGCTGATCTGAGGGGCGGGGCAAGGTTGCCAGTTACTTTCGCAGAAAAAGCAAACCGTTTTACCGGCTTCACCGAACCCCGAACCCCCGACTCCAAACTCGGCAGCAAAGCTGCCGATAGCGCGAGGCTGGCGGAAATAGGTTTTTTTGAAAAAATCGCCCGGTGGCTCGAAGACGCTATCATTCCTTTTAAAAATCGTGACTTTGACAGTAATCCTCTCGAATCTGATTTTCATAAGTATCTCTTGAGATTTTCCGAGGCCATTTTGAGTTTGGGTGAACGATTGTATGGCAATGAACCCGTTTTACCGGAAGCTCGGCCAAATGGACACGTTATACATAAAATCGGCCATCGAGGTTTCGCCGGTGAGAGATTTGTGGAGAACACATTGGAAGCCTTTAGGGCGGCTCTCCAAGAGAATATGAATTATCTTGAAATGGACGTGCGGCGCACAAAAGATGGGCATTTTGTCATATTTCATGACCAGACGCTTAACCGAATGACGGCAGGCAAAGACAAGCGTCCGGTCAGTGATTTGCCATTGCAGGAGTTGAAGAAGGTGGAGCTCAAGACGGGGAAGCATTCGGGTCAAATACCCACCTTAGAAGAAGTCATAGATTTGGCGGCCTATAGAGACGTTTCTTTAGTGGTTGAGCTCAAGGGCCGCCGCGATAGCCATGACAACATAGCATCCAAACTTGTTCAGTTGTTGAAGGCGAAATCGATCAGTGGGCGTGTGATCGTCAGTTCTTTTGTTCCGGAAACGTTGGACGAAATTAAAAAGTTGGACCCAAGCATCACGACTGCGCTTGTCGTGTACCCTCCTTTAATAAGCCTCGAAAGATATCTTGCGATTGCGAAGCGGATTGGAGCCAGCTGGATTGAGATGGACATCCATAGCATTAATGATAGGAGAAAAAAACGAATCAAAGAATCCGGGTTGTTGTTGTCCGCCTACGATGTAAGGAATCAAAAGGATATGGAAAAAGCTTCCTTATTAGGTGTGGATTTTGTTTATGATGATTCTCCGCCATCCCAAGCAACCATCGACGGTAAAGCTGCCGATGGCGCGCGGCTGGTTTTAACGGCTGGTACGATTAATAGGCGCGCTTTGCTGGCGGTAGAAAGTATCGCTGGACATGCGTTGGTGGATGACATTCCTACGCTGGTTTTGGAACACAATCTTGACGCGAGGTTAGGAAGCTATTTCAGGCCAGAAGCGAAGGAACAAATTTTAGGCCGGATGCGTCAATCATATCAACTGGGTGTGCGGGAAGTCTCTGGTAAAATTTCCGAGTTAAGAGGCCCGATCCAACGAGCAAGGTCAGCAGCTCTTTACGAAAAACCTCAAATTGAGGAGGCGCTCCTTCTTTATGCAGATAATAAACTTGGAGACGAGGCCCTTAAAGCTGTTTTTAAAAATAAATTATCGGCCGAAAAAGTTGCCCGCATGATCCAGGCGGATAATGTCGACATCGCCGAGACATGGTTCAAGGATTGTCTGATTTCGAGCCTACCCTCCGCGCAACAGATTCTGGGCTCATTTGAATCAATGAGAAGGGCTTATCAAGATGCCAGAACCTTTTACATGAAGGAATTAAACCGAAAACAATTTAACGCGTCTTTAAGAGACGATTTGACAGTACAGGATAGGGCCAAAGCAAAAAAAATCTATAATCAAGTACGCGCAAGCCATACTCAGTTGATCCGCATTCTTACGACTCAGATCGAATTTATCCAAGGTCGTCTCCATCTTCGCAGCGTAAACGCAAGTACATTGGAAGAAATGCTAAAAACCATGCTTTTTCAGATTTCAAAAAAAGACAGGGTTAAAGATATCGTCCATTGGAAAGTGGACGTCCAGCTTAAGCCTTCACAAATAACGAAAATACAACCTGTTTTAATCCGGCGTTTTTTGGGGGAGTTTGCTAAAAATACCAATCAGGCGCTGGTAACTTTGGTAAGAAGTCATTTTAAGCTTGAAAACGATGAGCAAGTCCGGCAGTTGCTCGAGAAAAGTCGGAGGGAAGGAGGTTTCGCGGCCGATATTTTTTTCCAGGTCACTGTAAAGGAATTAGATGGCAAGATTGTATTTTTAGTGGAGGACAACGCGGGTGGGATTCCGAAAAAATTTTTAAAAGTAGACAGTCATGGGAAACAATTTGTTTTTGAAAGGCAAAGCACCACGACCGGGGGCGGAATCGGCACAACGGAAGCTTTTATCATTGTCACGGAGTTGATGAATGGAAAAATTGTCGTAGCACGGTTTATTAATTTATTGACCGCGATTAGTTTGCTGGCCAAAGGCTTTTTTAGACTTGGTCTCATCGTAAACAGGGAGTTGGATTTTAAAGAAGGCCTTACCGTCAAAGCGACTGTTCAGATGCTGCAAGAATTAGGAATGTATGCGAATCTTTTTCGGGGAACCCGTTACGAGATAAGCATTCCATCCGCCGCGCGGCTGGCTGTGGCCTGGGATTTTCGCAGGAATTCAAAGAAAAATATTTTGGATCCTTTTGGGTTTGTTAAAAAGGGAATGTTACCGGCTTTAACCAGCGAACTTGATATCGAGAATAGCGTCTATGACGCCTTGGGAATCAAGATATATCCGTCCAATCTTGAGAGAGAAAAGGCATTTATCCGGCTAAGCGGCGCTGCCGAAGGCCGCTCAAAGGCGGAAGTGAACGCCATGATCCAGAAAATTTTCGAAGGAAATTCAGGCGCTCGTTTGGCGGATGAAAAGACGAAATGGCCCAAAATACCATGGACTCCGGATAGGACCTATTATGAATCTCTGATAAGACAAATCGTCAAATATGAGGAGGACGTTGTTCAACAAATCCGTGGAATTTTAAATGGCAATACTGTTTTGTTCCGGGAAACCCCTGGGCGTCCCCTCCAAGAAGACGTTGTGACTGCGGGAGCTTACAATTACATTCGACCGGGCTTGGAGGACGACGGCATTTATTATGGGAATTTTGAGAAATGGTACAGCGTTCATTCTTCCGGTGTATACGATTTGTTCCGCCAGCTGGCGTGGTTTGCGTATTTTCCGGAACAAGCTATTGCCGAGGAAGCGGCATCTTGGATCGGTGAGTTGCAAAACAAACGGGGTCTTCCTGGATTCGGCGGTTCGCTGAGCCGATCTCGACAATTTGTCACGAAAAGTTTAAAGAAAGTTATTTCCCCGAATAGGCCGCCGGATTTCTTATTCAACTCCAATAGAGGATCGAGGCTCACGCTCCAGGAAATCATCGCGCGTTCCGCCGAGCGGATGGCTAATCCGCTTGCTGGCTTACTTGACCCGTCAGTCAAAAAATTAGTCACGAATATGATCTTATTTTATAGCGAAAGGCACAACCCGCCGATTAAAAAAGAATTGGTCGAACGGATTATTGATACTTTATTCAATAACGTGGGCGATCCAGAAGCTGCTATAAAGGCTATGAATCACGCGGGCCTTAATCCTCAAAATTCCGCCAGTCCAATTTTTCTGGCTTATAAAGGAGCGAATCGTTCCGGTAATGTCAAATGGGATTTTGTTTTAAAAATGGTAGGTCCTTATCTTAAAGATGGAGTTCTCGCGAATATCGGCGCAGGGGATAATGTATTATCTGAACAAATATTCCAAAAATATTCAGGCATCACCAAAGTCATCGGTATAGATATTCGAGGAGACAAAGCTATTCCGTCGAATGAGCCGAATGTACAATTTATCAAGCAAAGCTTGCCAAACCATTTTCCCTTAAGACGCGGGAGCGTCGACAACGCGATATCGACATACACGCCCCATCACGCGGGCAAGTCTCTCCAGTCTTTCATAGGTGAGATGTTTCGTATTCTTAAACCGGGGGGCACGTTAATTATTTTAGAAGATACTTGGTCCGATGTTATCCGCCCCAATATACCTTCGCCACTGTTGGACGATTTTTTGAAACTAAATTCTTCTCAAAAAATTCAAGTTTATCAATTTAACGATTGGTATGGCCATCACATGGTTGCCGGGGATTATGCTATGCCGTTGCCAATGGGTTTTTACACGATGGAACAATTGCAGGAAATGTTCAGAGAAAATGGATTTGATGTCGAGCATTCCGAGTTTATAGGGTTTCCCGACGAACCCTTTACTCAAAAAGTACCGCAAGGATTGATGGTTTTCAGGAAGCCGGCCAGAGGATCTGAAATTTCCGGAATCGTAAAAGCCCGAAGGGAGTTGAGAAGAGCAATTGAATTTTCGGAGCGTGGATTATATAGGAAAGCTGCGGAAGCAAGAGAAAGAAGTTCAAGGCTTATTCAAGATTATGAGCAGAAAATTATAAATCAAAGACTTAAGCCAATAAAGCCTTCCAAATTTATTGGAGGAGAGTTTGTGTTAGAAGCTCCGCTTAGGCTTGATTTGGCCAGCGGGCTAGGCTCGGATCGTTTCGCGATTTCTATAGAAAAGGGCGGAAAAGTTCTTAATGCGGCTATTAAGATTAACGGACAGAAGCCGGTAACAGTTCGTGTAAAATCGATCCCAGAACCGGAAATTCGCATCAAGGCCATAGATATTGGAATTGATAAAATTGTCAGAAATACGCGTGATTTTAAAGGTGATCAGCCGTCAGTTTTGCGCAACGATCCGCTTGCTTTGTATAAGGCCGCTCTTTTGGAATCGGGAATCATTCCCGAGTCTTTTCAGGGGGATTTAGCTGAACGAATGCAAAAGTTGGGTGGAGGTATTGAAATTGTAGGTGAGGTGCGGGATGTAGTTCAAGGCAACGGACTTGGCGCCAGTGGTATTTTGTCAGGTGTTTTGCTCAAAGGTTTGCTTGAGATCACAGGACAAACGATTTCGAGCGAAGAGCTTATTTTACGAGTTATGAATATTGAGAGAAGGCTTGGAGCGGGAGGGTGGCAAGATCCCGTTGGCGGGTTGTTTGGAGGAATTAAGTGGATTGTCGCTGAACCAAATAATCCTTCGCCGCATTTTTCGGAACTTCCATTATCTAAGAAAGTACTAGATGAATTAAAATCCAGAATAATTTTACTTTATACAGGTGAAACTCATTTTTCAGGTGATTTTGGCGCAAAGGCTATAGAAAGTTATCTTGTTAGAGATGAAGAAGGTTACCCGGCTTTAATCAAAGGACAGAAAATACGAGATGAGATGTATTCCGCCCTTTTAAAAGCAGGCATTGACGAGTTTGGACCATTGCTGACGGATTACTCAGGGCAACTTATTTTGCAAAGAGGGAAAGAAGTATCCAGTCCTTTTGTAAATAATATTTTGTCTGAGACAAGGGAATTGGGAGATGGAAAGCTCAGCGGCGCCGGCGGCGGCGGATTTATGTTTTTTGTCAGCAAGCCGGGGAAAAAGGATGAATTACAAAGAAAAATACAGCAACTGATAACAAATACATCCGCTAAAATTTACGATTTTGAATTTGATTTTGAGGGAATCACAATTCAAAAAATAGAAAACGCTTCGAGTGGATCGCGGCTGGTGGAAAAGTCACAAGTCACAGCGTCACCCGATCAAAACGTCACAAGTCATGGCGTGGAAAACTTAAGAGAGCGTGAGGTGGATGAGGGATTACGATCCAATGGCTCGAGATTGTCATCCGTCGTGCTAACAAATGCCGATGATATGTTTGCAAATATCCATGTAGGTGGTCCTGATCAAATCCTCTCTGAGGAAGGAGCTGTTATTTGTAACTACATTATTCTATTGGACACCGTCCAAAAAAAAGGAGCTTTAATTCATACCAATAATGAAAATTCACCCAAGTTGGCCATGATGGCCATTACTAGGGCGATTCATATGATGGGGACATCCTCAAAGCAACATGTGCTGGCGTTGATTGTAAGGCCCACGGGCAAAAATATTGAAAAATATTCAAAAAAAATAGAGACATTACATGCACATGCCATCGATAGTTTAAAGTTGGCACGCTTGAAAACTGAAATCAATTCTAAATGGGGAGAAGAGAGTAATATGTTGCCCTCATCCACATTTGTCCGGCTAAAAATTAATAATGGCGAATTTTGGTCAATGGATAGGATAGGTTCCAAAAAACGTACCGTAAATTTATATCAGCTTCAATATCAGGAAAAATTCGTAACCCATGGTTCGCGGTTTGCGGAAGCGAAAAATAAAAAGTTGGAAATTAGAAGTTCGGCGTTGGAAGAAGGAAAAATAAAAAAAGGAGCGAGATTCAATGTAGCGCCAACTTTCTCTCCCGCCGCGCGGCTGGCTGATGATCGTAAAGAATTTAAAGTTAAGGAAGGAGACTTGGCGGGATTATTTTGGGAATTGGCCCGGTTTGTCAAAGACAAAAAGTATCTGG
>JAHFFM010000256.1 GCA_023247935.1 Candidatus Omnitrophota bacterium
AGCAGCTCGCGCAAATTCAAACCCTTTTTTGTTTCCGAGAGCGGAAGTACCGCGCAAGAAGGTATTTTGGACTCATGAAACCGGCGGGACTTGGCTGTTTTTTCAGAAATCGCCAAAAGAGTCAATTGCCCGCCTTGAAAAATCCGCGCCTTGGGTGAAATTTCAAAACGCGGGTCCAAGGCAATACGCCAGGGTTTGCCTTCCCGCTTACTTTGGATTCGAGGACTGAGCATCGGATCGTCCAGTTTTAAGGTGCGAGTGCCCACCAAAATCGCATCCTGTTCGGCCCGGAGCCGGTGGACGAATTCACGCGCCGGCTTGGAAGAAATCCACCGGGCATGCCCGGTCCGTGTGGCAATTTTTCCGTCAAGCGATTGCGCCATCTTCAACGTCACAAACGGCAGGCGTTTGGTCATGAATTTAAAAAACGATTCATTTTGTTTTCTAACCTCTGGCTCCAAAATTCCAGAGACAACCCGGAGGCCGGATTTTTGAAGCGCGGCAATGCCTTTGCCGCCATTTTTAGGATTGGGATCTTTGGCGCCCACCACCACTTCACGCACGCCGGATTTAAGAATGGCTTCCACACAAGGCGGCGTTTTGCCCCACGTCGCGCACGGCTCCAAGGTCACATACAAGGTCGCACCTTGGGCGGATTTCCCTGCCTGCTTCAAAGCCATCACTTCGGCATGATCGCCGCCATAAATCCGGTGATACCCGAAACCTATTTGCCGGCCGTTTTTGATCACACACGCACCCACCATGGGGTTCGGGCTGGTAGTCAACCTTCCTTTTTCAGCAAGGAGCAGGGCCCTCTTCATCCAAGTTTGATGAAGAAAATCACTCCGCTTTTTTTTCGGGCTCATGAGAGGCGGAATAACGGGGCTTTTCCGTATGATTAATATGATCCAAAACGCCGTTCACAAATTTCCCGGATTCCTCCTGGGAAAAACGTTTGGCAATATTCACGGCTTCATTGATCGTGACTTTGGGCGGGACATCTTCCAGGAAAAGCAATTCGTAAACGGCAAAGCGGAGAATATTGCGGTCAATCACAGCCATGCGCCCCAGGTCCCAATTCTGCGCAGCCTTTTTAATCACCTGATCCAATTCCTGGGCATGCTCAAGCGTTCCCCTCACCAATTGTTCCGCAAAGGCCTTCACATCTTCCGGAACCGGTTCATTATGGTCCCAATAAAGATCCATAATTTCACGAGCCGGAGCCGGGTTCATTTCATGCTGATAAAGAATTTGAAGCGCGGCTTCGCGCGCATGGGTGCGCTTACGCATGCTCAACTCTTTTTATTCTCATACTTCTTACTTCCTACTTCTGACTTCATTTTCAAGACGTTGATTCAAGTCCGCTATTTCCAGCGCCGCGAGCGCGGCCTGCTGGCCTTTATTCCCGGATTTAAGCCCAGCGCGGTCAATGGCCTCTTCTAACGACTCCGCGGTAATGATCCCGGAGGCCGCAGGAAATCCGGTTTCCAGTGCCGCCTGAGAAATTCCGCGCGTCACTTCATGCGAAACGCATTCATAGTGGAAAGTGCCCCCACGAAGTACACAGCCGAGCGCAATCACCGCGTCAAATTTTTTACTGGCCAAAAGTTTTTTGCAGAAAAAAGGCATTTCCAGCGCGCCCGGAACCCAGACGATTTTTATTTTTTGGGGTTCCACGCCTGCTTGATCCAGGGTTTCACAGGCGCTGTCCAAAAGTCTTTTGGTGATAAATTCATTGAACCGGGAAACCACAATCGCAAAAGATTTCCCTTTGCCTGTGAGGCGGCCGCGATAACTTGTCATAGCGGGCGTTAGAAATGATTGAAAAGATGGCCAAGTTTTTCTTTTTTGGTCTTCAAATACTTGGCGTTGTGGATATGGTGAGAGGTTTGAACCGGCACGCGCTCAGTCACTTCCAGCCCGTGGCCGTCCAGTCCGACAATTTTACGCGGGTTATTGGTCATGATTTTCAGTTTAGATAATCCCAAATCTTTCAGAATTTGCGCGCCGATCCCGTAATCGCGGAGGTCCGGCTTAAAACCCAAATGCTGGTTCGCTTCCACCGTGTCCAATCCCTGGTCCTGAAGCGCATAGGCCTTGAGTTTGTTGGCCAGGCCAATTCCCCGGCCTTCCTGCCTCAAATAAAGAATGACGCCGTTTTTTTCTTTCTCAATCATTTCCATAGAGGCAATCAATTGATCCTGACAGTCACAGCGGAGAGATCCCAAAATATCGCCCGTAAAACATTCGGAATGGACCCGCACAAGCGAGGGCTCCAATCCCACTTTCCCTTTGACCAAAGCGACATGTTCCGCGCCATCAACGAGGGAACGGTAAAGTTTCACCGACCACTCCCCAAAAATCGTGGGGATATTCGCTTCGCTGATTTTTTCCACAAGTTTTTCGGAACGGCGGCGGTATTCGATCAAATCGCGGATCGTACCCATTTTGAGTTGGTGCACCTGCGCAAACTTTACGAGATCGTCGTAGCGGGCCATGGTGCCGTCATCGTTTAAAATTTCACAGATCACGCCCGCAGGTTCCAATCCTGCCATACGGGCAAGGTCCACCGCCGCTTCTGTGTGGCCGGCACGAATTAAAACTCCGCCTTTTTTAGCCTTAAGCGGAAACACGTGCC
>JAHFFM010000257.1 GCA_023247935.1 Candidatus Omnitrophota bacterium
AATCCGCGAGGAAGTCCGGCCGCCACGCGGTTTTCTTTTAATATATGAAGACCCAGCGCGTGAAAGGTCATCACGGGAATTTTTTCAAAATGATCCGGCACCAGCTCAGAAAGTCTTTTCCTCATTTCCTCCGCCGCCCGGCGCGTGAAGGTGATTGTGAGACAAGAAGCCGGGTCCGCACCTTGTTTTTGAATCAAATGCGCCACGCGATGCGTGAGAACTTTTGTTTTTCCTGTGCCCGGACCGGCCATAATGAGGAGGGGCCCATGCACCATTTCAATGGCTTTTTGCTGGTGGGAATCGGGAAGATTATTTTTAAGCACATCATGGCGAAGACGAACGGAGTGAGGGCGAAGCCCTTGTTTGTCATTGCCAGGAGAAGCGGAACGACGACGAAGCAATTTTTGCGATTGGGTTTCAGCAGAGATTGCTTCGGCTCCTTCGGAGTCTTGCAATGACGGGAGATCAAATAAAACGCCGATCATCTCGTTGGATTTAAGCTCATTCTCTTTAAAGAGCTTGATCACGCCGTATTCGCCGTCATACCCAGCTTGGCGGATAACTTCGCCTTTGCGCATTCGGCGGATTGCTTCGGCAACCAAGCTTGAGCCTGATTTTTGAATATGCTCAATCGGAAGATCGCTCAAAATGCCCAGTTCATTTCCAAGGCCATTGAGAATATTTTCATAATTTTGCGTTACTTTTTGACTCGCGACGCCGCATTGGCTGATTTCGGAGATAATTTCCGGAAGCGGAACAAGGCTTTTGAATCCCGCGGCACCTTTCGGTTTTTCGCAAGTATGCCGGTCCGCTAATTCTTCGACGCGGTACATCACGCCCAGCGTTAAGGGCTTTCCGCATTTGGGACAAAGCCCTTTGTGTTTTTTACTTTCTTTGGGATGGAGGCAAACGCCGCAATTGCGATGTCCGTCCATGTGGTATTTCCCCTCCTCGGGAAAAAATTCAACCGTGCCCGCGTAGCCTTTGCCCGTTTCGAGCGCTTTTTTCAGAGCGAAATAACTCAGCTCGGTTTCGAACAAATTCGCTTCGCGTCCCAGTTTTGGCGGCGAATGCGCGTCGGAATTAGAAACCAAACGAAAGCGATCGAGCTGGGAAATTTTCCAATTCATTTCCGGATCCGAGGACAACCCGGTTTCCAAAGCAAAAACTTCACCGGCAAGATCGTCGTAGCATTCGAGTATGGAATCAAAGCCGGATTTTGAACCAAAAACAGAAAACCAGGGCGTCCAAATATGCGCAGGAATGAGAAAGCAGCCTTCGCCGGCGTCTAGCACAATTTCCAGAAGATGCCGTGAATCGAGTCCTAAAATAGGCCGACCATCCGAACGGATATTTCCAATTTTCTCCAGCTTTCGATTAATGGCCTCGGCTTTTTCAATGCTTGGCGCGTAAACCAGGTGATGGATTTTCCGGACTTTATCGCCTTTTTTGTAAATTGTGGAAATTTCTACCGAGAGCATAAAACGCGTTTGGCTTTGGCAAATCGGAGGGAGCCTATTTTTCACTTTCTTTTCGATTTCACTCCGCAGCTTAAAAAAGCCGGGTTCGGCAGGGACGAGTTTATCTTTTATCTCTTGAATCCAGGCTGGGTGGGTGAAGTCGCCGGTGCCGATAACTGTGATGCCTTTTTTTTGGCCCCAATAAGAGAGGTTTTCTAAATCGCAATCACGGCT
The DNA here is from genome assembly GCA_023247935.1 of Candidatus Omnitrophota bacterium. GTDB lineage: Bacteria > Omnitrophota > Gorgyraeia > 2-02-FULL-51-18 > 2-02-FULL-51-18 > JAHFFM01. The sequence continues at coordinate 1,695 of JAHFFM010000257.1, forward strand.
GGTGGCCCGGGAGTATTTCGAGTGAATATGCAAATCCGCATAAAAACGCATAAGAACATCATAACATTGTTTAGATGTTAAGTAATATTAGGTTAACGAATTCGTAACAATTATCATTAAACTATCGTTTGTGAGTCAAATGAATGATAGGACGAAAGAAGACGAAGAGAGAGACGAGGCGCTAGAAGTTTTCTTTCAGATTAGCTCGGCGCTGATAGGCAACCAAAGTTTAGACGAAATTTTGTACCAGATTGTGGTACGAACGGCAGACTTGGTTGATTCCAAAATTTGTTCCTTGATGATGTTAAACGAAGAAAAAGGTACATTAGAAATCAAGGCCACCCAAAGTTTAAGTGCGGAGTATAGGGAAAAACCGCCTATAAAGATCGGGCAAAGTGTAAGTGGTAAAGTGGTTATGGAGAAAAAAGTGATACAGGTTGAGGATGTTACAAAAGACCCCATGTATGGCTTTCCTGAAATCGCTAGACAGAATGGCCTGAAATCCCTATTATCCGTGCCCATGTTGGTCGGCGCCAAAGTAATAGGCGTGATCAATTCATACACGGAAGAAGTCAGAGTTTTTGACCCGCATGAAATAAGGCTGGTTCGCACGATGGCCAATCACGCGGCCATGGCCATTGAGCACGTGCATATGCGCGCCAAAGAAGAAAAGGCCAGAACCGCTTTAGAAACAAGAAAGTCGGTGGATCAAGCCAAGCGTATTTTGATGAAGAAATACCAGATGGACGAAGAAGCGGCTCACCGATTGATTCAAAAAATGAGCATGGACAGAAATAAGCCGGTTGGAGAAGTGGCTTCCGCGATTGTGATGGCCGCGGAACTGAAATAGTATTACTCCGTCATAATGACAATTTAGGACAACGACGTCCTTATTTTGAAGGGGAACGAGGGGGTTCCTTGCAGGATAAGGATT
>JAHFFM010000079.1 GCA_023247935.1 Candidatus Omnitrophota bacterium
TCGGTTTCCGGCAAAGGCTCCACACGTAAAGACCAGGCCATGCTTTCATCTTTCCAAGAACCGCTTTGGAGAGAAACTCCGATTTTTCCTGCCTGTCCGATTTCAAACATTTTTTCGCGCAGAAAAAGACTCGATCGGAAAAATTCCCGGGATCGAAGCAATATTTTTTTGGAAACGGAAAAAGACATGGAAACCGCCACGAGTCCAACGGAAATCAGAAGAATGCTCAGCATCGCTTCCAACAGTAAAAAACCTTTCCGGTTCACGCCGAAACCTCTTCAATGCGCACCGTCCCGCCCAAACCGCCGACCGAAATATCATAGACTCCTTCGGGGTTCGTCAGTCGAAATTTAGAAACATCGCAATTGCCGTCCGGATAACAGGCCAGTCTGTCTTTTTGGCCTTCCAGCGAAACTCCGCCGGAAAGACGTATAAAACGTCCAAGCCTGTCTTTGGTCGGCTCAAAATCCGGCCCTTTCAAAATTCGGTAATCTCCATTGGAAAAACTGAAACGGATCTGGAACTCGCGGCCCTCGATGAGGGCGCGCTCACGGGCGAATTGAATGCTCTTGTAGAGGGTAAACGCATCGTTTTTTATCCGAAGGCTTGAAGCCACGCGTTCAAAACGAGGAACGGAAAGAGCGATGAAAACCGTGAGAATCACGGTCACCAGCATCAGTTCGATGAGAGTGAAACCATTGTACCGAATTATTCTTTTTCCCAATTCGTGATGTCGTCCCCGCCGCCCTCGCTCTCGTCTTTCCCGTAGGAATAAAGGTCATAAACCGTTCCATGGCTTCCCGGAAATTTATAAACGTAAGGATTGCCCCATGGGTCCGCTGATTTTTTCTTGATATAAGGCCCTTTCCATTTTTTAGCAATTTTTGGATTCGATGGCTTGGTTATGAGGGCATCCAGCCCTTCCTCCGTTTTTGGAAAAGCGCCGGTGTCTACTTCATACAAGTCCAACGCCGAAGCTAAATTGGCTTCGATGTCCGCATGCGCCGCGGACTCCCTTGCCTGATCACTTCTTCCCATCAATCGTGGCACGACCATGGCCACGAGAATGCTGATAACGATGACGACGAGCATCAGTTCAACAAGCGTAAAACCTGTTTGTTTTTTTATATTTTTCATAAGCTCTCCTATTCATTTCGCCGACAAGCTGATTTCAAATATTGGCAATAAAATCGTGATCACCATAAAACCCACCACCGCCCCCAAAACCAAGATAAGCGATGGCTCAAGCAGCGATAAAAAAACTTTGACCAGCTGGTCGGATTCCCTTTCGTAATTGGAAGCTATTTTATACAATGTTTTTTCCAGCTGTCCGGATTCTTCTCCCACTGAAATCATCTGCACGACCGCCGGGGGAATCACCCGGCTCGATGACAAGCTGTTGGACAAGCGGTCGCCGCTTTTTACGGCGGGAATGCTGGCGCTCAATTCCTCCTTTAACAGCACGTTGTCCGCCGTATCCGCAGAAACCTTAAGCGCTTCCAAAATGGGCGCGCCGCTTTCAAGAAGAGTGGCCAGCGTTTGTGAAAAACGGGTGATCTCCGTCTTCTTTAAAAGATCTCCAAAAACCGGCAAACTCAATTTGAATTTGTCTATGTAATGTCTCCCCTGGGAAGTCCGGTAAAAACTCCATCCGGCGGCGCAGGCTATGCACGCCGCCAGGGCAACCCCGACAAAATAACGGCTGAGAAAACCACTGACCCACAACAGAATTTGGGTGGGAACCGGAAGTGAACTTCCAAGATCCTGGAAAATCCCGGCCATTCTGGGGACCACATAAATCAAAAGCACAAGAATAGTCACAAAACCCACTCCAGCCATTAAAATCGGGTAGGCCAAAGCGGATTGAACACGCATCCGGATTTCTAATTGTTTTTCATTAAACACGACCAGCCTTCTAAACACCGTATCCAAAGACCCACTGGTTTCGCCTGCGCGCGACAACACGACGAACATCCGCGGAAAAATATCCGGATTCTTAGCCATGGCCGCCGATAAACTTAAGCCTCCGGCGCATCTTTCCCTCACATCCGCGATCGCGGCTTTCAAGATTTTGTTGGTTGTTTGAGATCCGAGCAAATCAAGAGCGCGAATAATAGGAAAACCGGATTCCAGCAAATCCGCCAATTGCCGGATAAAATCAGTTGTTTGCTTTAGTCCCACCTTTGTAAAAAATAAATGGGAAGCAGCCTCCCCTTCTTCCTGCATGGAAAGCACATAATAACCCAAACGACCGGCCTCTTCGATGGCGGATTTTTTATTTTCCGCGACGATCGTGCCCTCAACCATGCGCGTAGGGGACTGTTTAGCTTGGTAATGAAAACGGGGCATGATCAAGTCGCCGTTTCTTCATTTTGCGTCACACGCATGACTTCTGCCGGCGTGGTCCATCCGAGCAGGATTTTTTGCCACCCATCCTGCCGCAGCGTTTTCATACCCAGGCTTAGGGCCTTGATTTTGATTTTTTCGGCGGGCGCTTTTTGAAGGATCAGGTCCTTGATCGACGCAACTAAAGGAAGTATTTCATAAATAGCCGAGCGCCCTTTGTAACCGGTGAATTTGCATTCTTCACATCCGACTCCTTCAAAAAAATTTTTCTTTTCCGTGTATTGGGCGTCAAATTCTTTGAAAATTTCCGGGCTGATTGCGGCGTCTTTTTTGCAATTCGAACAAACCAAACGCACAAGCCTTTGTGCAATAAAACACCGGACCGAAGAAGTAATCAGGAAGGGTTCCACGCCCATGTCGATAAGCCGGGTTACGGCGGAAGCGGCGTCGTTGGTATGAAGCGTCGAGAAAACCAGATGCCCGGTCAACGCCACCCGCATCGTAATCTCAGCCGTTTCATAATCGCGCACTTCGCCGACCATAATTACGTCCGGATCATGACGGAGAATGGATCGCAGCGCCCCGGAAAATGTCAAATTGATTTTGGGATGTACTTGGACTTGCGTCACTCCCTGCAGCCGGTATTCAATCGGGTCTTCTATGGTGATAATCTTTTTTTCAGGCGTATTGATTTTGCCCAAACAGTCATAAAGAGTCGTGGTCTTTCCGCTTCCTGTGGGACCTGTCACAAAAATGACCCCGTTTGGCTGGCGAATCAAAGATTCGACAATTTTAAAATCGCTCTCCAAAAGTCCCAGTTTTTCCGTGCCAAAACTCAAATTTGCAGACAACAGGCGGATGACAAGGCTTTCACCGTAAGGCGTGGGAAGAATAGAAACGCGCAAATCCATTTCTTCGTTTTCGACATGTACCCGGATGCGGCCATCCTGCGGCAAACGTGTTTCGGAAATATTCAGATTGGCCATGATTTTCACGCGTGAAATGATAGCCGCATGAAAATTGCGTATTGTGATCGGCACTTTGGTGTCATACAACGTGCCGTCCACGCGATAACGCACATTCACCCGGTTTTCGTAAGGCTCGATATGGATGTCCGAAGCTTTTTCATGATACGCCTCGACCAGGATTTGGTTCACGAATTTAATAATCGAGGCATCTTCTATCGAATCGATATGCTGCGTCTCCTGCGCCTGGATGCTTTGTGAAGATGGAGACGCGCTGAACGTCATCTGGTCAACGGCTTCTGCACCCACGCCGTAATGTTTTCGGATCGCTTCTTCTATATCGCGCGCGCTGGCCAAAACTACTTTTATGTTTTTGTTCAAAATCAGAGTCAGATCATCGATGGTATGAATGTTGATGGGGCTGGAGGTGGCGATTGTCAGAGACGCCCCATCGGAGGCAATGGGAATCATTTTATAATGAAGCGCCAGCTTAAACGGAATTTGGCTAACCAGTTCAGGGGGGATCAGCCGGTTTTTCAGCCGAACCCATTCAACGCTGGTTTGTTCGGACAAAACCGTGTACAGGGATTCTTCACTGATAAAACCGGATTTTACTAAAATTTCACCCAACGGCAGCTTGGATTTTTTTTGCTCGCTTAATGCCTTATCAAGCTGCTCATGCGTTAAAAAATTTTTTTGGATGAGAAGCTGGCCAAGTTTCAAGCTCTGAACTTGATTCACACGCATGAGTAGAAGTTTAACATCCTAACACTTCCATGCCAAGCCGGTTCCTATCCAGTTTCCGGCCGCGGGCGCCGAAGCGCCCACGCCGTTTAACCCAAATATTGCATCGACTTCCACGGTCTATTGCAATATTTGGGTTTAAGAGTTGTTTTTCAAATCCACCTTATACATATCCGAATAACCACATGAGCCGCCCACTCCCGTTTCACCGTAATTGGAAGCGAACATGGCAGCCGTCCCGTCCCAGTTCACGTTAATGCGAGGCATTGTGCAATAAGACGCATTTGATCGGCTCCGATGGTGGGCTATGCTTCGGATTTCTCCGGTCAGGACATTGATCATGAATATTTCTTCTCTGTGCGGCCACCAGCTGGCCGTCGGATTAGAACCGCTGTCCGCGTTTGCGCAAGCATCACCCGTGTTGGTAATTTCCGTGTCTATCAGCGCCCAATCCTTTAGAGGACCTCGCGCAACGCTGGTATAATGGGTGTCATCGCACCATCCGACTTGCTGCGAAAGAGCCAATAGAAGTTTTTCGGCTCCGGTCCGCACATTATGCGCATAAATAGCCCACGTATTATTAAATTCGGGTTTCACCAAATAAGTCTGACCATCGCTTGCGCTCATCAAGGTGCTATGATCTCCAGGCTGGTCCAAAAATACGAAACCGGTTGTGCTGATGGACTTGGCTGTATGATTAATGGCATACCAAGATTTTTTTGTGCCGGTCACATCTACAAAACCGGATCCATCAGGAGCGATACCAACCCACCCTCCATCTGCAGGCCCCAGAGCTGTCACGCTGCCCGTATACAACGTATCTGCTTGCTTGTCCCAAATACGGATCTGAGTGCCCAATATAACAAGAAAATACCTCCCGTCCGCGCTGATGGTATCTTCCGTGCCTCCCATGCTTCCAAGAGTCTGGCCAAAATCCTTTAACGTCGTAACAGCCCCCGTAGAAACGGAAAGACGCTGTAATTTAGAGCCATCAGGAAAATAAAACGCGTCCGAATCCACAGGATCAAATGTGCAATCACCCTGATTGCCGCTCACTGAATCCCGGATAGTCGCGCCCGTAGCGGCATCGATGATGCGAGTGCCTTTCGCGTCATCCGCTACATATTTTGTGCTGTCGGCGTTCCAAAAACCATTTTTGCCGTAAATTAATCCCGAGCCTTCGGAAGGATATACATTGCTCAGCCGGGTAATTTTAGAACCATAAACAGGATCCGTGTAGCTTTGGCCCGTAGAAATAAATCCCGAATTCCTTGGCAAAAAAGCTCCGGGAAGGCTGTAAGCATAAGAGCCGCTGGTTGGTGGAGCATGAACCCGGCCATCGTCCGCGACCCCCGGCAGACCCGATAGACCCCCGCCTCCAGAAATCTGCAGGCTCACAGTCGCAGATGCGGTAACGCTGCCGGCAGCATTTGTTGCCGTCAGAACATAAGTTGTCGTGGATGTCGGGGAAATAGTCTTCGTGGTTCCTGTAACCGTACCGATTCCCTGACTTAAAGAAAGACTTGTAGAACCAGAGACAACCCAACTCAATGTGCTGCTTTGGCCGGTGGAAATGGAATTAGGCGAAGCCGAGAAACTGGAAATGACCGGCAGTACTGGCGATTGCTGCACGGTAACACCCACTATTTTCCCTGTACTTCCCCCCGCGCCCGTGCAATCCAACGCATAAACAGCCGTTGCGGACGGCGTAACAACCAGGCTTCCAGACGTCGCTTTTGATCCGCTCCAACCATTGCTGGCTGTGCAAGCTGTGGCATTGGTCGTGCTCCAAGTTAAAGTACTGCTCTTTCCGGCATTGATAATGTCGGGGCTGGCAGTAAAATTCAAAGTAGGAGGCGGCGTTGGGTTGGGAGTTGACGAGACGGTCACATCAACTGATTGAGTGACACTGCCAGCGCTGTTCGTGGCCGTCAAAATATAAGATGTTTTAGAAGTCGGAGAAACTACTTTCGAGGTTCCGGTAACAACGCCGATACCCTGGTTCAGGGAAAGACTCGTTGCATTAGTCACATTCCATCCAAGGGTAGAGCTCTGCCCGACAGTAATGCTTGCAGGCGTTGCGGAAAAAGAAACGATGACTGGAAGAGACACGGGCGGGGGCGGCACCGTGCCCGATCCAGTTCCGATAACTGCATCTGAAATGGCCGTATTCATAACTGACAAACTGACCGTTCCAATTAAAGGATAAACAGGAGCTTTTTTGCTGGTATAAAATAATGAACCGTTTTTATAATATTTGACTGCCGCAGATTCTACGGCAATACGAAACCTGTCTCCAGCCTTATAAGAAATATCTGTCCGATAAGTCCGCGATTCACGCACTTCCGCATAGTTGTCATAACATTCGATTCCAAACAGCATATTTGTGGAATATGTGGTCGCACTATTTCCAAATCCTATATATAGACCTCTTTTGGCCTGCGGTATCGTAAATTCCAAAAATCCATCTGAAGAAAGCACGGCTTGCTGACTTACCGCTCCCGCATCCGCCATTCCGTTATCGCTACCTGAAGTTTTTTTAAGACTGGTCCCGGTAACTGTAACATTTTTAAGGTTGGTCCAAACCACCGACGACGGAACGCTTGTTGCCGCTTGGCACATAGACCCTTCAATCCATAAAAAAACTCCCAAAAAACAGATGAAAATCGGTCTTAAGTTTTGTCTCATAGCGCCCTCGTTTAGTTATTTTTATTACATTTTTTATTAGATATTTTAACTTTAAAAAAAGTGTATATCAAACTACTCATTCTTTCAATTATAAAATTAATTTTATATATTTTTGATAGTTTTTAATTAAAATTAGGGGTGAAACTATGCCTTATCTGAATAAACTCTTCACTTTATTCAGCGTATCCTCAAAATCGTCTTTTCCCTGGTCCAAACCGCCTTCGGAGAACTTTTTTAGGGTGTTTTCAAGCGCGTTGCCCACATTCCTGAGAACCGTTGTTTTTAAGGACTTCTCAATGGCGCGCCGTATCTTCTCTCGCTTCGCCAGCCCCTGTTCGGAGAGATTCCATTGAAGCGTGATTTGGAATTTGAGCTTGCCCGCCGAGTCCTTCAAAAAAGAGATAATCTCATTCGCCTTAAGCCCAAAAAGCTGGTCCTGGTCTTCATAACTCTTGAAATAAAGCGCGGATAATTCCAAATCCAGATGAGAAGTCAACAGGCTGTCCCGGATCGTAATAGCCGACCGGCAAGTAAGCAGCCCCTCTTCCATATCCGCGGCCGTTACTTGGGAATAATAAGGTTTAAAATACGGCAAAAACACCTCTGAAGCGCTGAGCATGGCGTCTGTTTCATAATCTTTGAATCGCGTCCATCCGTTCAATTTAAAGGCGGCTGGTTTCTTTTGCCGGCCTTGAGGCATCAGGGCATCCACCCTATAAAAGGTCTTGTCATCCGAAAACGGGAAAAAAATGTCTTTTAAATCCGCTTCAATTTTATCCAATTCGATCACAAACCCCGAATCTTGGATGTCATAATCGATAAACTCAAACCGGCTTGCGCCAAAATGAAAATGCCGGATGGTAAGCGGTAAATTTGAAGGGTTTTTAGAATTTCCCTGGTTTTCAGCTGCAACGATGGCTTTTTCCGGCGCCTGAATCATGGCATTGGAAAATACGTGATACATCTTCCCCTGTCGGTGCCGGACAACCACTGATGCCTGTTCCACTTCCACGTTATCCAAAACAAGCTCTTTTTGGGAAAGGCTCAGAGGAGAAACGTCCAAACGCACCTTGCCAACGGAAAAGCAAAGTTCTTTGGCAAAAGGCTCCTGAGTCTCAAACACTTGAAAATTTCCGAGCTCAAACGTCCAGGGAAAATGATACTGAATGGACTCAATTTTGACCGGCTTATTGATGGAACGCTCAATGGACTGCCGCAGAAAATCCGGAGCTTTTTTGGAAAAATAAAACACGGCGGCCGAAAACAGCACCGCCAAAATCATAACCGCCAACACCACCCTTTTCATTAAAAGGGGACAGCGCCCTTTTCCGTCATTTGCTTTTTTGGTCTTCCAAGACTTGCGCGGGCCAATGAACGCCCCAGTTTATTTTCAATTCCCCGAACAAATTCTTCCGTGCCAATTGCAAGCCCCCTCTGTGTTTTAAGTCTGATTTCAAGGGCCATTTCATGGTCGGGTTCACTCAAATATTCTTTCCATTCGCTTTCAGTCATTTGCAATATTTTGCTTAGCGCTATAATCTGCTTACTCCCTCCAACATGCTCTTTT
>JAHFFM010000080.1 GCA_023247935.1 Candidatus Omnitrophota bacterium
CGGAAGTCCTTTATAACCCTCGTTCGACAATTGCAAGTATTTCACGACATCAAAAGTCATAGGGTCCGCGAAAACAATAAAACGCGGTTTGTCCGGAGGGTAAACATCAAGCCTATTGATCAAATCCGAACCTTTTTCGAGGCTGGCAATGTCCCCTTCGCTTAACTGAAAAGGAAATACTTTTACATTCGGCAAATGCATGGCCAAAACAGAGAGCGCGGGCTCCATTTCCACTTCCCTGGAATCGCTGATGATGCCGCCTGAATTGCACCCAATCATCACGCCGCTGGGAATGAAATGTGAAAGCACATTGGAAAAACCGGCAGGGTCAAAATCTTCGTATTTTTCGGAAACAAAGGCGATGAGGACATCGCAGGATTTTCCGTCTAAATCTTTTTTAATATGAGAGGCTGTTTCCGCGATAGCTTCTCGCCAATTCTTGTTCCTGGACATCGCAGAGGTGAATATTTTCATGATTTACCCCTCACTCTAACAAATTTACACGTCATTTGGCGTTTTATCAAACACGAACCCGACATCCTCTCCGAGAGACAAGTCTTTTATCCGGGAGGTCATCGCGGCTTTTTGCTCATCATCGCAATCGCGCCATGATTTGACAACCAGTTTCTTGGGCGGTCTTCCTTTATAATGAACCCGGGCAATAATTTCCTGGCCCAGGTAACAGCCCTTCACATAAGACACGTAATCCTGATTTCCCACGCAAAGCAATAATTCGTCATGAAAATCGATGTCCTGCCAGGGAATTTGATGGGTAATGCGAAAACGGGTCATCTCGTCCGTCAAAACGTTAATCTTGGGATTGGACCGCGTAAGCCACAATCGGCCAGCGCGCTGGGGGATAAAAACGTCTTCTTTCGTGGGAGGCTCGACCTCGTTATCCAAATCCCAATAAATACCCATCCCCTCCTCTTTCTCAACCTTAACTTCCGTTATATAAAGGTATTTGGATAAATGACTCAAAAGCCGCTCAACCGCGCTTTTTTCAACCACCGCCCAAATCTCATCCTCACTGATTTGATGCTGGTCAAAAACCGCCACAATACGGCCCTTTCCATCCACGAAAGCGTTTTTCGAAGCAGTAAGAACATTGGTGGAATAATCTTTAATGAATTTTTCGGCTTGGTTTTGAAACCGCAGCAGCACTTTCCGGTCGCAATGATACAGTCTCATAATGAGATAATACAGGAAAAAACGACTAGCGAAAAGTGAAGAACGAAGAGCTGTGGAGTCGCTTTTCACTTTACGCTTTTCGCTTCACACTGTTAGACTATTTCCATGTCCTCAATTTTCACCCGCATCATCAAAGGCGAGATTCCCTGCCATAAAATTCTGGAAGACGACAAACACTTTGCTTTTTTGGAAATCCGGCCTTTAAAACCGGGGCACACTCTGGTGATCCCCAAAGCGGAAACGGATTATTTTTTTGACTTGGATGACAAGGCGATGGCGGGTTTAATGGCTTTTTCGAAAAAAATTGCGGCAGCAGTCAAAAAAGCGACCGGCGCTGAAAAAGTAGCCGTCGTGGTTTACGGGCTCCAGGTACGTCACGCCCATGTGCATTTAATTCCAGTAGACGGTACGCCCGGAGAGCTAGACTTTCGTAATCAGAGAGATGCGACACAGCAGCAATTGACGGAAACTGCGGAAAAAATCAGGACCTCCCTTTAAGATTCCGGCTGAATTTTAAGACAGGTTAGGCGGCCAATCGCGTGGCCTGGGCGGCTCCTCTGATTTTCTCCAAAATTTCATTCATATTGATGGGTTCCGGAGTAAAAAGGTACACGCCATCTTCACGTTTCTTAAACTGCCTCTTCAGAAGAGCCTCATCCCCTTTGGCGAGAGCCAATTCCAAAGCCGCCAGAAGCGCCATGCCAATTGAAGTCGTAGAATGAACCAGCATCACATACCCTGAATTTTCCTGCTTCTCGACCGGATGCGTTTCCGGCGCAACGATAACCAGATTCTCAGGCGAACCAATTCCGAACCGGGTATTTATTCTTTCATAGATTTCAGAAGACGACCCCGCGGCCGCATCGTCCATTACCTCATAATCAATCTTCGAACGAATTTCTTTAAAATCCGCGCTGGATTCAAATATTTCCTGCATGCTTTGAGGCACCACCACAATAGTCTTAGTGTCTTTGGCTTGTTCTTTTATCAAATTCTTTTGGTATGCGATCCATTCCGCCGTGACGCGCTGTTGACCGGAATTTTCCGTTATAAGCGGCAAAGTAATGGCAATGGTTTTAGCGGTCGCTGAGGAACGCGAGAGAAGATTGCCATCAAGCAAAGCGGCGGAACCAATCAGGCGATAAGCCTCAAATGATTTAGGCCCCAAGCCTCCTAAAATTGCATTGAGGTAATTCCATTTCTGATCCGCTGTTTTCAACCCCCTCATTTGCTTCAAAATATGAGCCTGAATGGAAGGGAAACCTTCGGAGCGAAACTCGACCGCAATTTCACTTAATGTTTTTTCCAGCTTATTTTTATTCAATCCATTAAAAAGCTTACCTTCTACAAATGTAACTCCAGAAGCAAGGGAAGCGTTTCGATTTAGAAATTCATTCTGGTTTCCAACAAACGTTTGGATGTCCGAAGAAACGCTGCCAAGAAGATTCAAAGCACCTTGAACCTGTTTTTCTCTATTTTCCTTGGGAAATATAAAAACTGGTTGAATATTTAAACTAAACGTCGTGGAAATTGTTTTCAATGCATCTCGAATTTCAATAATTCTTGCCGCCGCCTGATCCGCGCTTCCGCCCTGAATGGCGATGCCAAGTCGTAAATCATAAGTTGCTTTTTGATTTAAAGATTTAAGACCATTCGAAGAATCTAATAATCTCGCGCCGCTGATCTTGTTTAATCTTTTAGATCGCTTATATGTTAAAAACTCTACATTTTGAGATTGTGACTGCAATTGCTTCTTTGCTTCTCGAATCAACCGCGCACGATAGCTAAAATCAACTCCATATTTTTGGGAAAAATTCCTCAATTCATCCACGCTTCCCCTTGAAATAAGCGTATACTTCGAATCACCACTCATAATTTGAACCTGACTCAAATTTTCGGAAGCAGCATTTTTATAAACGTCTTCAACTTCGGTAAAAAATTTCGATAAGGTAATTCTGTCTATGTCTGGCATTTGCTCAATTGCGTTTTGTTGCAATATTTTTAAAAATGTTCCAAGATTGCGATTGTTCCTGCCTTCTGACATATAAATTCTGGGCTGCAAGAAAAAATTGGTGATCGTCAAAATCCCGGCTTCATTCAAAGCGTTAATAATTTTGCCGTTACCATCAGAATAATACTTAATAAAAAGCTTTCTCAAACCCTGTAAAACCGAACTCACAAAAGGGTCAGAGATATCAGAGGCCCACAAACCAGCAGCGAAAGTCTCGATTTCCTGTTGATTCGGGTTGGGACCCAACGTTTTATCTAGTTCTCTATTGAGAAAAGTTTTCAAATCCGCGTCGGAATAATTTCGCCAATCTTGGTTTTGCGCATTAGACGGTTCCCAAAGACTCTTAACAGTCAAAAGATCGGTTAATTTAAAAGCCGTCAATTTTTGAGCAGCAAAATGTTCCCTGCCGACGGATGCCACTGCAGCGGCGAAACTTTTTGAATGAGGCAAACCTACGCCGTTTCCAATCCTGTAAGAATTCGTGTTCCGACTGAACACCCATCCATATTTGTGATCCTCACCCGCCAGACCGGTTAAATATAAAAGATCATTTAAACCGAATAAAACTTTGTTGGCGTCTCCTTCATCCTTTAAATCGGCCAATACAGGCAACTCCGAAGGCTCAAATATGTCCTGATGAGACGGTGTATTGGCAAAATTTAAAACACCCACATTGATATCATTCATAAGTGTTCTTCCCTGCTCCGCCAATTTATTCAAAGCGGGTATTTCTGAAATATGGATGTCATCTTCCGAAATTAGCTGCGATAGCTCTTCATCCGCCTTTTCATATTCGATTTTGACATATCTCTGCAAAACACTCCGGGCAGCCCCTTGTTTGTTCGAATTCAAAGAATCCAGCAACCATAGATTTTGCCTTAAAGCTTTTGAGTCATGAAAATAATTCAACATGAATTGGGCCAGAGTTTGATCCGGCTTTAAGTGCTGCAAAGCCTGCATAAGACTGATAAGCCCTCCGAAAACGGCCGTTTCGGCGATAGACTCGTTTCCAGCGTAAAAAATATTAGGCGCAAAAATAACCAGCGTTTTATTCAAATCAACGCCGCGGCTCTCCAAAACATGATTGATACCTTCAATCTGACCATCCGATTCTGCCGAAGCAATTAAAATATCCATATGGCCTTTTTGAAGCGATTTTTTAATCACTTCTTCCTGTTTCAGCTCCTCATTGAATATTTTTTGAGTTCGGCTTTTTTTATTGGTATCCCCATCATATTCCTGGACACGATTCGAACTGCCGATTAAGCGTTCAAAATTATTCAATTCGGACACGGCAGTCCTGACTTCAATGTCCCGAGCCAATGCTCCGGCCACGGAAACACGACGGTGATGAAACAGGGTATGTACAAGACCTACAACAGAGGAAACAAGAGCAAGGATAACTGTGATTAAAATACCTGATGAAGTGGTGCCTGATTTTAAAATAGGGATGATACTCCCTATTACGGCATTAATTAGACCCGGGACGGCCAAAACGATCAGCGCCGTCCTGGTATCTTTTCTTCGTTGGTCATCTAAAACCATTTCAGGAGTGGCCATTTCATCTGCGGGATTGAACCATTTACCGCTCCGATTTTCTTCTTTTGCTTTCGCGTCTTTTTTCAATTCTTTAAAAAAGGAATCCACGGTTTCTTTGACCCTAGCGCGGATTCTAGTATTTTGTATGTCTGGATAATTCAGTCCAATTTCAGTACCGGATTCATATAAGTGACACAAAATACACGGATTTTCGTTCTTGTCATTGATATGGTTTTTGTCTTTATCATTTATGAATGAATCTTGAATGAGCTGTAGTTGCTTCTCAAAGAAGAAGAAAATCCTTCCGATAGTTTTAACGGTGCGATAATAGCGGTAACCACGACCTAAAGCGATCATCGCCGAAAGAAAAGCGCCATACCAGACATAATAACGGTAATAGTGGGAAAGAGTACTTTCGATAAATTCTTTCCATTTTGTCGCTTCGGCTTCGCTCTGCGCAAATAGGTATTCTCTATAGGCCAAACTTATGGCTGTTTTTAAAACAGATTGTAATTTTGAAATCTCAATTGCCCTGTCGTGCATATTAAAAGGGGTATTGAAATCAATCATTGTCTGCGTAGAATAAACCTCTAAAGCCCTTTCGGCGGCGTTGTTGATATCTTGAAGCACGACTCGCGAATTCCCATCCGCGATGGCTTGCCATTGGTTCACGGTTGCCGTGAGTTTCTCTATCGAGTTCGTTGTCGTTACAGCCGCGAATGACACATCGAGGCGGCTAGGAGCGCCATTCAATTCCGCTAAACTCCTGGCTTCATTGGCATCCGGCAAAGGAATATTTTCGGCAATCGTAAAAGGAAAATTTGAATCCAATCTTTTTTGTTTAATGGCTTTCATTTTATCCAGAATCTTTTGAGCTTTATTTCTTTTTGATCCGACATTCCAGTAAAAAATATACCCCAGCAAAAATAGAGCCGCCAAAGTAGATGCTAAAACTACGAATTTTACGAAAATAAATAAGGCTAGCCAGGCCAGGGAATAAAACGCGACGGGAATCGCCATGGACTTCGCGTAATCGTAGAGAAAAGAATATTCGTAACCCCACAGAACTTTGTACATCTTGAATGAATTTTGCAAATTGGTGCGCACTTCAAGGCTTGTAGGATTTTTTTCAACGAGGCTTTTGATGGCATTGTTTAAATCCACAAATTCATTATCCGTTCTGGTCAGTCTGATTTTTTCCGATCCCGAGTAGATGGAAATTTTTTCAGACAACAATTGAAGCAGGGGGTTAAGAAAACGCACATCGCCGAATTCCTGCACTGACCTCACCGCACTGGAAAAAACAAAGGAATTGGCGACATGGTCTTTTCTTAAATCTAAGATATTCAAAAGCATCAAAAAAGCTCTTTCATCGTGCCCATAAATAATTTTTTTCGTGTGTTGGTCATCGATTTTCAGCAATACTTCCTGTTTTCCAAATGTGCCCAGTGCCCAAGCCACGGTAGCGACGACAAAAGGAGACTGGTTATTTTTCGATTTCATAATTTTTTCGAGAATGTGATAGCGGACATCGTTTATCTGGGAAAGCGTCGAATGCGGAGGGCGAAAATTTCCCACCGCGTAAGCGATGATTGCATCGACTTCCGCATCAAGTCCCGCGAATTGATGGATAATTTCAAAAAATGCGTAACTATGCGCAAGGTGGTTCGCTTGCGTGACAGCAAGAGCTCTTTTTGCGTTCAAATCGCTGCGAGCCGTTGAAGCAGCTGTTCGTTCTATCCCCTGTTTCTCCCGCTCAAGAAAACGAACCGCGGCCGCAATAGCCCCTCGCTTACTGTTGGTATCAGCCGTGTTCATTTGATCCAGAAACTGGACATAAAAATCGCCTTTACTCAGGTCTTGAAAATTCGCTGACCCCATAACAAAGGCTCTAAGATCATTAAACGCTGCAATTCCGGTCTCAATATCCCCGTTACGGTTTTGAATATCAAAGTTTATCAACCCTCTTTCGTCTCCCGGATTATTCCTCCAATCTCTTTGTCTTTTCTCTGAATCCGTTTGAAAATTAGGCGCATAGGCGGAAACTTCGGAAACATAACTTTCGGGATCAAGTTTTGCGGCGACGGCGTGGAGAATACCGCTGCCGGTCTCTTGCTTTGAACCCTCTTGCTGAGAACCCGAGGCAATCAGATTTTCCCGCAAGAGTTGGAAGATATGCGCCCTCAGTCCCGGGTTTTTTTGCAGCTCTTCTTTCACAACTTCAAATCCCATTAAATGCCACTTTGAGGAATTTCGGTCTTGGATTCCTTTTTTTAAATTTTGTTGCAAATCATCCAAAACTTCTTTGATCATATCGCTTCCGTATTCTTGGCCGTGGCTGATCAAATTGGCGAAAGCGAAATACTTTAGAGCGCCGGTGTTATTTTTAAAAATCTGTTTAAGACTGACTATGTATTTATCATATTCTGCCAAATTATTTTGAATTTGCGCTCTGCTGAAACGGTGTAAAGCACGGAGGTACTGCATTTGTAAACTGTAATTGCTGTTAAAATCGTTAAAAATGGGACGAATCACAGATTCATCCAGATGTAAGTTTTTCGGGTCGGCTATTGCTTCGGCAGCTCGGTTCTTTTCTTCCACGTTCGTGGAAAGTAAAAGAGTTTCTACGATGTTTTGCTCCACTTTCTTGGGAGACGCGTTGGGAGTAGATTGTTGCCGGGTGGGCAGAAGCGAACTCTGTTGTTGCGACCCAACAGAAGCGGTCTGTTTAAATTTTCTTGTAGAAGTTATTCCCGATGAGGCCGTTGGCGAATTAACCGAATTTTCATTTCCTCCATTGACGGCGTCGTTATACATTTTTTCTAAAGCATCCGATACCCCTTCCGGACTCGCCGGTTCTGCGTTGTAAGCGACTGTGTCAGAATGCGCTGTATAAGAAGCTTTTACCAATTTCGGCTCATTCTTCCGTACAGAAGGATCATAAGCCGGTGTTATTCCGTTAGCGCTTGACCGAGAACTAGCTCTAGTTTGATTTTTGATGGGAGTCGTAGTGGCATCAAATACGCCGGTTACAGCCTCGTATTTCGCTAACTGCCTTTCGAAAGTCAGGTCTACGTCATTCTCACTATTGCCCAAATTGGCAGGTTTAATTTCATTGGGTTCTTCATTAGATTCTTCAGTAGAAGTTTGAATTTGCGAAACCTTTTGTTCGGGTGTTGCGCTATTCCTGAAAACTCTTGCCTTTATATTCGCGACGTCTATAGCTCGGTCTAAAGAAAACTGGGTGGGCGGATTTGTCCGGTTCAATCCCTCGACAATCGCGCCTAAGGCTTTGAGCACTTCGGATCGGTGGCCCTTTTTCGCCATCCTAGTCAATGCCTGCTCAACCGCCGAATCTAGTTTTTTTTGGTTGCCTCGAATAGTCTCGTTTTTTAAGGTAATGTCATAAGTATTGGTTTTCAAAATTTCCATCATAGCATTCAAGAAAGAAGAGGGTTCGTCTATGTGCGCCATCAAACTGAGAGCAAGCCTTTGAATTTCAAGAGTATCGGAAAAGGCTGCCAGGGAAATAAGGGCGGCGTTAAAATCGTTTT
>JAHFFM010000081.1 GCA_023247935.1 Candidatus Omnitrophota bacterium
TGGCGCAAACGTTTCTTGCGAATTCCACCACCGCGCATTGCATTCCCAGACAAATTCCAAAATAAGGAACTTTATTTTCACGCGCATATTTAATAGCTTTAATCTTTCCCTCAATGCCGCGATCGCCGAATCCGCCCGGAACCAAAACCCCGTTCAAATCCTTCAGATGCTTTTCCGCGCCAGGAGAAACCAAGTCTTCCGCATCTATCTTTCTTAATTCCACCCGCGAATCATTGGCGATCCCCCCGTGTTTGAGCGCTTCATAAATCGATTTGTAAGCGTCCTGCAATTCAATGTATTTTCCCACCACGCCTATCGTGACATGCTTGGACGGATTGAGCGCCTTGTCCACCACATTCGTTTTCCAGGATTTGATTTTAGCGTCGCCGTCATCACAGTTGAGCCTCAAAAGCCGCACGATCAACGAATCAAGCCCTTCATCCTTCAAAGCCAGAGGGACTTCGTAAATATCCTGCACGTCCAGCGCCTGAATCACCTGCTCGGATTCCACATTGCAAAAAAGAGCAATTTTTTCGCGAACATCTTTGGATAATTTCTTTTCCGTGCGGCACATCAAAATATCCGGCTGAATGCCGATTTCGCGCATTTTACCGACGGAATGCTGCGTGGGCTTGGTTTTGATTTCATCCGCAGCTTTGATATAAGGAATCAAAGTTAAATGAATATTGAGCGCGTTTTCACGTCCGATATCCTGCCGGAATTGACGAATGGCTTCTAAAAACGGGAGACTTTCAATATCACCCACCGTGCCGCCAATCTCGCATATCACGACATCCGTTGATTTGTTTTGTGAAACAGCTTTAATCGCCGCCTTGATTTCATCCGTAATATGAGGCACCACCTGCACTGTGGCTCCCAGGTATTCGCCTTTGCGTTCTTTGTTGATCACGGAATAATAAATTTTACCCGTTGTAATGTTGTTTAATCTCGAGAGCTCCACATTGGTGAAGCGCTCGTAATGGCCCAGATCCAAATCTGTTTCAGCTCCGTCTTCGGTCACGTACACTTCGCCATGTTGATAGGGACTCATCGTGCCCGGGTCCACGTTTAGATAAGGGTCGCATTTCATCATAATGATGTGCAGCCCTTTAGACTCAAGAAGTTTTCCAATGGACGAAGAAACAATTCCTTTTCCAAGACTGGAAACCACTCCTCCCGTTATAAAAATGTATTTAGGCATAAATTATCTATTCTCTTTCTCAAGTATTATTTTGGCTAATTCAAGATCTTGCGGCGTGTCCACGCCTACCGTCTCAAATTTGGTTTCAATCGTTTTAATTCTATAACCGGCCTCAAGCGCCCTCAATTGTTCGAGTCGTTCATTTTTTTCCAAATAGGATTTGGGAAGTTTTTTAAACATGAACAGGAAATCTTTGTTGTATGCGTAGATTCCGATATGTTTATAGAAAAATGATTTTTCTGAATCGGGCTTTAAAAAAGACGGAATCGGCTGCCTCGAAAAATAAAGCGCGTAATTATTTTTATCGATAATGGCTTTTACCACATCCGGGCTTTTAAACTCTTCGATGGATTGGCTTTTTTTGACAGCAGTCGTCATCACCACTTCCGGTTCATCCTGCATGGTGCGAACCAGATCGTCTATCAAAAGCGGCTGAATCAAAGGCTCATCCCCTTGAATATTAACCACGATTTTAACGTCTATCTGATTTACGACTTCCGTCAAACGGTCCGTTCCGGTGTCATGTGATTTGGAAGTGAAAACCACTTTTCCGCCAAAACCTTCAACCGCCTTCACGATCCGGTCGTCATCCGCAGCAACAATCAAATCATCCAAAAGCTTGGCTTTTTTGGCCCGCTCATAAACATGCTGAATCACGGGCTTTCCGCAAAGATCCTGCAGCAGCTTTCCTTCAAACCGGGTTGCGCCATATCGGGCCGGAATGATGCCAATAGCATTCATCATTTCTTGACCTCTTTTCTGATTCTTTGCAGCAATTCTTCGGGGTTGGTCACCGCGACGCCGACTTTACCCACCACAATTCCCGCGGCGTAATTCGAAATATAAGCCGCTTCAAGCGCCGTGGCTCCAGCCGCCAACGCCAGTGTCAACGCGCTGATAACCGTGTCTCCCGCGCCCGACACGTCAAACACTTCCTGAGCCACTGTCGGGATTTTAACCATTTTTTTTCCGTGCTCAAAAATTGCCATTCCATTTTCACCCAGCGTGATGATCGCACTGTCGCTGCGTAGTTTCTTTAAAATTAAATTTCCCGCTTTTTCAAGGGACGTGTCGTCTTTTATTTTAAATCCCGCCATGGCCGCGGCTTCGTGATGATTCGGCGTAAGAGTCGTCACGCCTCGATAATAAGAAAAATGAGTTTCTTTAGGATCCACGGAAATGATTTTACGATGTTTTTTGGCTAATTTCACGATTTCACTGACAAGACCCGGAACAATCACGCCCTTGCCATAATCTTCGATAATCAAGGCGTCCACATCCGGAAGGCGCCCTTTTATAAAATCTAAGATTTCATCCAGCACTCTTCCGGAAAGCGGCTTAACCACTTCACGGTCAATACGAACCACTTGCTGATGATGCGCGATAACTCTTGTTTTTTGAGTGGTGGGCCTGGACTCGTCGGAAACAATGCCTTCGCAATGCACGCCTTTTTTTCGAAGAAGCCCACCAAGCGCTTCGCCGCGCGAATCATTCCCGACAACGCCTGCAACATAAACTTCGCCGCCCAAAGCACGGATATTGTTGGCAACGTTTGAAGCACCGCCTGGCATGAAGTTTTCACGTTCCACCCACACAACGGGCACCGGAGCCTCCGGCGAAATGCGTGAAACGTTTCCCCAGATAAATTCATCGAGGATCAAATCGCCGACAACGAGAACCTTGGTATTATGAAAGCTCGAAATAACCTGTTTAAGACGGCCCAAACTGCTAAATTTCATCGGTCCTTATCTTTCAACTGAAGTTCTTTGGCATCACCCGCATCTTGCCACAAATAACCCTAATCATTGACTGCATAAAAATAACAAGCCAAACAGGGCCTGTCACATGAAACCTATTTTATTTATCCAAAAACGCTATCAGGACCTCAAAAAAAATCGGGTTGCGATGTGCTGTCCTTTTTGGATAAATAAAGATAGATTTCATGCGCCACCCGTTTGGTTTGTTATTTTTAGGTAATTCAATAATTGAGGTATTTTATCGCATCTTTCCTAAAGTGTCATTAAAAGTTGGAGGACGTATGCAGGGATTTTTTATTTAAAACGCCCACCACGGAGCCGTAAGCCGTTTTGAAGGTAAAGACGATGGGGACCCGAATAGGGTTATTTTTCAAATGAATCCAGACCTGCCCTCGTTTTTCCAAAATTCCCTGCAAACTCGTTTTAGGCTCAATGAGTAAAGTATCCACAATGCCCTGCCCTCTCAATTCTTTTTCTTCCCGGCGAAGCGTTTCCACCTCCAGCTCATAATCTTTTTCCCCGTTATTGACGGTTGTTTTGACCGATTTACCGGGCAGCAGCGTTTGGCGGCGAGCCCAATAAAAAGCGCTGATTACGTCATGCACCGGAACCGAGACATCGAATTCTTTTTTGGTGCCGTTCTTCAAAGATTCGTAATAACCTTTTTTCTTAGCTTGATCATAAACAATCCGCTCATCGGCGTGATAAAACCCTTCACTGACTTTTTTCTCAAATTGCAACGACTGGAATGTTTTCGCGTCCATCCAGCTATGCACTTCGTCGCGCACAGGATAAATTTTGGATAAAATGTCATTGGTGCGCGCAACCGCCACCACATGATAAACCTCCCTGTCTCCCAAGGTGGTTTTTTCTTTGACTTCCAGCTCTCCGATTCCCACCGGCAAACCCATCCAAAAAACATCGTAAATCAAGTGCTCGCCTAAAGGAATTTCCTGGGAAGGCTCGGTAATTTCTTTTAAAACGGGATCAACGGCGGTTATCTTTTTTGAAAAATCACTCTTGGCTTGCGCTAAATGGCAAATGAATAAAAAAATAAGCGCCCCGAAAAATAAAATTTTTTTTATATTCATTTTTTGACCGCCATTGTCCGCGAGATTATTTTTCGAGTTGCATCCATCACCTCTCCCACCCGGATCGCTTTTAAACATTCAAAACCGATCGTGCATTCATGGGCCAGACAAACCAAGCAGCCCACGTCTTTCCAGATGGTTTCATGGCCTTCACCCAAAGGCTTCCATCGGTTCGCCCCCAACCCGGCTTGATTACGCCCAAAAAGACTGATAACCGGCGTGCCCACAGCCGCGGCGACATGCACAGGTCCGGAATCATTCGAAACCAGGAGATCGCATTGTGAAAAAAGAGCCGTCAATTCCGGCAATGACATTTGTCCCGAAAGATTTAGCACGCGGCTTTTAAAACCATCCGCGATCCATCCGGATAACAACTTTTCTTCATTTCCACCGACAATCACGATGTCATGTGGAAATTCATCAAACAATTGTTCAATAAGCGCCCGAAAATTTTCCTTTGGCCATCGTTTCGAGGGGCAGCTGGCTCCGGCATGAATGGCGATAAACCGCTGTTTTGGATGAACACCTGTTTTCTTTTGTAGACTCCATAAAGCCGCGGGATCCGGATACAACTTTGGCGGTTCAGGGGAAAAAGGTTGACCTGTTAACACTTGGGCTAAATCCAGCGCGTACTGCGATTCATGTTTTTTGCCCAAACTCCTTTCATCCGGCGCGGCATGGGTTAAAAGCCAGGCATGGCTATCCTGATAACCTACGCGCTTAGGAATGGCACATAAAAATGGAATCAAAGCCGAACGAATTCCGGGATGCAAAATCAAAGCCGCATCAAACTGCCTTTTTTTGATTTCTTTTAAAAAATAAAAATACCCCAGAGGAAACGCGTGACGGCCTCCCTTTTTATAATCATAAGGAATGACTTCGTCAATCAAAGGATGCCCTTCCAAAAGTTCCCGGGTGTAAGTCCGCGCCATCAAAGATATTTTTGCCTGCGGAAAACGTTCGCGGAGAGCTTGGATGGCAGGAAGCGATAAAACCAAATCGCCCACGCGGTCCAAACGTATCACCAGAATTTTATAATCTTCGTCTCGCTTATTCCCTTCCAGCAACTGAATCGCTTTGGCGCGTACTTCGCCGACACTTAAATCCTTTAAACATTCATGATGAAAACGGCATTGCGCCTTTTCACACGGCTGACAAAAAAGATTTTTGGAAATAACTGCACTGATTTTTCCCCTCGGACCATATTTTTTGGGATTGGTGGGACCAAAAATGGCAAGCACCGGAACCCCCAAAGAATCAGCCAAATGAAGCGGAGCGCTGTCATTCGTAATCACTAAAGATGCTTTTTGAACGATGGGAAGCAAGTAGTGGAAATCGGTTTTGCCCGTCATATCATGCAGGGTGGGCATGACATGCCTAACCCGTGCAGAAAATGCAGATATTTGGGACCGTACTTTTTCCGCGTCCTGGACATCATTTTTATCACCGATCAAGACGATAGAAGCTTTTCGTTCCGAGGCCAGTGACCACAAAAGTTCCGCATATTTTTCAGTCGGCCATTTTTTGACATCACTTTTTGATCCAACGGCAGCGACAATATACGGACCGTCTCCCTGTAGATCATGCAGGGGCACGTCATGCCGCGCCCCTGCATGCTTCCGCCCATTTTGAATCAAACCGTCCAACCAAACGCCCCGGGTGGGCACGAGGCCCGCCCCTGCAGGGAGACAGCCCTTTAAAGCATCCAAATGTTTTAATGCGCGATGCTGATTTTTCGGAACAAATGAAAAATAACGGTTTCTTTTTTTTGCGCTGCCCAAAAAACCAATTGCGGAACGCCGTAAATCCACAATCAAATCATATTGTTTGCTCCTGATTTGGCGGATGAATTGCCATTTTTTCAACAAGCTCATTTTTTTATCATAGACGATCCATTGATGAATCCGGGGATCATCCCGAAAAATCATCCCTCCCCCTTCCCCCGAAATCACGTCAAGCATGGCAAGCGGATAGGCCGAATAAATCGCTTGAAATACGGGAAAAGTCAGAATCATATCCCCTAGATTTGAAAGCGTCACAATCAAAATCTTCATCAGCAGCACCAATCCCGGCAAGCGGTAAACACTTCCTCAGGCGTAATCAATTCCATACAAACCCGGTAGTCGCAATCATGGAAATAGCAAGGCACGCGGCACCCTACGTCTTTGGATAAAATTCGAACCGGTCCATCCGAAATAGGCCCGGTTAATTCCCGCGAAGTCGGGCCAAACAATCCCAAAATTTTTGTTTTTTGACTGGCCGCCAGGTGAATGGGCCCCGAATCATTCGAAACCAGAAAGCGCGCGCGCTTTAAAAGCGCCGCCAGCTCGCCAAGCGAGGTTTCCCCGGATAAAGACACGGCGCGCCCGTCTGAAAACCTGGCCACAATCTCATCCGCCAAGCCCTTTTCGGAGCGGGCGCCGCAAACCACTGCTTTCCACGGAGTTTGCTTAAAAAACAACTCGAGTAAACGGAAAAAATGAGCCACGGGCCAGCGCTTCAAATTCCAATTCCCGCCGGGGTGAATCACAATAAAATTCTCACCTCGCGCTACGCCCTTTCCGGCTAATTTTTTATCCAAGGATTCGATTTCGTCCTGAGTCACTTCAAAATCAGGAACTCTCCCGTCCGCCGGTATTTCGGCAGCCTCAACCAAATTCAGAAAATAATCCGTTTTATGCAGGGGTTGCGGCGGAAGAGGCACCGCCTGCGTTAAAAATTTTTGTCCTTTTCTTTCATAGCCAATTCGCGTGCGAATCCCCGCAAGCTTACAAAGAAAAGATTTTGAGCGGGAGCGATGAAACATAAAAACGGAGTCAAATTGACGTTTAGACAAAAGTCCAAAAACCCGCAGAGGCTCCATAAAAGAAACCAGACTGGCGCGCTCATTGTAAATCAGCACTTCATTCAAACGTGGGTTATGACGCAAAACATCGGCAGCCCTTTCAGGAACAAGGCAAGAAATAAATGCGTTTGGGAATTTTTTACGGATGGCGCGAATCGCGGGCGTTGAAAACAAGACGTCGCCCATCCAATTTTGATTGATAATAAGAATCCGGGTCATTCTCGGGTACCGTCCGCAGCCGAATTCTCCGCGGGCACGTAAGAAACCCTTTTCTTTCCAAGCGTGTAAAATCCGCTTGTCTTCGCCAAAAAATTAAACAAATTCGCGGAAGAATCCCCCACTTTTATACGGTGAAGCGCGTAAGGGTCATGCGGCTTTTTTCCATAATTGGTGGTTACGGCGCCCTCATACCCCGCCTTTTCAACCATTTTTTCTATTTCAGGCGTTACGCCGCCTGCGGGGTAACTGAAAATCGTGATGGGATGCCCTAAAATTTTTTCTAATTTTTGCTTGGACCGTGTGATTTCCGATTCAGCCGCTTCGGGAGCAAGCGGAGGTAGAAAAGCATGATTTGCGGTATGACTTCCGATCACAATGCCGCTCTCATCTAAAATTTTTAAATCTTCCTCTGTCAGCCAGCCCGGACGGTTGACATTTTCCGAGATCATAAAAATAGTGGCCGGAAAATTCATTTTTTTAAGCACCGGGAAAGCGTTTTCAAAATTATTTTCATTTCCATCATCGAATGTAATGGCCACTGTTTTGAAAGGAATTTGTTTTCCGGCTTTGAGATCCTGAATCAAATTTTCAAGCGGAACAACGTGGTAACGGTGCGCTTTTAAAAATTCCATTTGACGTTCGAAATTTTCAGGGCTCACGTATACCCCTTTTTCTTCGCTGGGAACATCCACCTGGTGGTACATCAGCACCGGAACTTCGTAAAATTTTTGACCAAGCGCCCAAGCGCCCAGCAGGGCAATAAAAAATGCGCCTGCCGCAAACGCTATTTTTTTCATTCGTCAAAAAGATTTTTAGTGACTGAAGCCGGCTGAGCCTGACGTTTCTCGTGAATAAAATGTAAAACGCCGTCCAAAACTTCCTGGACCGTAATTTTTTTCATGCAGGCAAGGCCGATGGGGCAATTCCTCAAATAACAAGGGCCGCAGGGCATTTCTTTGGCAAACACCTGGTAATGGGTGGGAGGCACCAAATGTCTCTTGGGATCTGTGGGGCCAAAAATTGCCAAAAGCGGCACGTCTACGCTGGAAGCGATATGCATGGGCGCCGAATCCGAACTGATAAATACCTGGCATCGGCGGATCAAAGCCACCAGCTCCGTAATCGATGTTTTTC
>JAHFFM010000258.1 GCA_023247935.1 Candidatus Omnitrophota bacterium
TGAAGGATGTCATTGGCGTAAACCGGCAGAAGGGCGATGGCCCCTCCGAAAAGAACCGCGAAAAGATCAAGGGTCAACCCTCCGAGAAGCGGCGGATTGGTGAAAACAAAATGCCAGCCGATGCCTATGCTCTTAAATATAGATTCTTTCTGTTGAGGAATGGTCCGGGGTTTGGGTGAAATAAGCAGTGTGCAAAACCAGGAAAGAATAAAACACACGGCGATGATGATGTACGAACCCATAGCTCCCCATGCGTCAAAAATAAACCCAATGGCGGCGGGGCCAATCACCGAAGAGCTGATCCAGGTGCTTGAAATCCAGGAGGCGGCGTTGACGGTGAGGTGCTTGGGAACCACTTGCGCCTCAAAGGCTGTGTTGGCCGGATCCGCGAATCCTCGCGCGACCCCCGCCAGAAAAATGACCGCGTACAACCCCAGCAAAGAATTGGTTCCGCGGCTCTCCCACGAAAGCCAGGCCAACCCGAGCGCGCATAAAAAAGAAGCGGAACGCGTGATTAAAAGAATTTTCCGCCGGTCAAAGTGGTCCGCGACGTACCCGCCGAAGAGCACCAAAGAAAGCGCCGGAATCGCCTCCACAAGCCCGAGCCATCCCAGCATCATGGGGTTGTGGGTGATTTGATAAATTTGAAAACCGACCACCACCGCCAACGCGCGGCTGGCGAGCGTGAAAAACGCAACCGAGCCGATAAACAGGCGGATATCGGGGATTTTCAGGGCGTCTCTAAAGTCGTGTTCAGCGGGTGCCGTCATGTAAACATCTTACTTGCTCTTGGACGCCGATTCCACTAAGATAAAATGCATGAGAAGATTCCAAGGCCTAGCCCTCAGCCTCTTCTGCCTGTTCAATTCTTTTTGTTTTACCATTCCCATTATCGAGAGACAACTGCATCTTACCTCCGAAAAAACAGCTTCTATCCGCCGTTTCGAGAAAAGAATTTTTATGAATCCTTTTGGGCAGAGGTTGCTTCGGTTTGAGAACAGACAATTCAAAAGAATTAAATACCCGCGGCAACATTTTTATGTTTTAGCTTTAAATTGTTTTTTTACATTTTTGTCAGCTGTTTATTTACTTTTTTTCTCCAAGTTCAAATTTTCTCCCGTTCTTTTGTTTAATTGCCGTCCTCGGTCTCCCCCGATCTCCGCTTAAAACCCCGTATTTTTTAAAACTTTAATTTCACCTTTTGGCCGTCCAAAAACGGTAAAAATCGGTACTTAAAAAATGCAATACAAAAATTCTTTAAGAAACAAAATAAAGCTTTTACGGAAAAGGCCCCTCTACCGGCTGAAGATACTGCTTCACTATCTTTTCAAGCGGGAAGAGAGGGACCCGGTATTTATCGTGACGACACGGCGCTCCGGCAGCAACCTCCTGCTGAGTTTTCTGGGATCTGTCCCCGAAATTTCGTTTCTTTCGGAAATTTTAAATCCGGGCATGTATTATGGAGTCCGCAGCCACTGGATAAGTCGTCGATCGGTTTTGAGGCACATGATTCACTCGATCAACCATTGCCGTCACAGGATTTGTGGCGCCAAATTGTTAAAAATTCGCTTGGAAGCGCACCGGCTGGATTTGGAAACTTTAAAGAAAATTTTCCCCACCGCGAAGTTTATTCTGCTTTATCGCAAAGCACTCTTTGAGCAATTTGTCTCGCTGAAAATAGCTGAAAAAACAGATGTCTGGCTGTGGAGAGACGCCTATCCGGCTCCCCAGCCACCGCCGGTGCGAATCAGTTCCGTGGAATTTGAAGCCTGGTCGAAAAGCACCAGGGCTTTTTATCACAATTTAACTCAAAAAGCGTGGCTTCGGGAGTGTTCGGTAACCATAGACTATGAATCTTTGTCCGCCGACCCGCAAAAAGTTTTTGACGAGATTCTTTTTCCTTTTCTCGGAGTGCCCTCGTCAGCGGTATCAAGCTCGCTCAAAAAACAAAACACAAAACCTCTTCACGAAGTTGTTGAAAATTTTGACGAACTGAAAAACCTGAACGGGATTGATCAGGAATACCCAACACAAGCTCCCTACCCGATACCCTCTGCTGAGTTCTGGTGACAGCATACTTAATTGGTTGAATTAAGTATGCTGTCACCAGAACTACCCCCCTCAAAAAGGACTTCTGTTAATAGTTAGAAAAATGTTGATAATTTTTTGACCGAAAAGTGACCTCCACGGCGTCCTGTAGAGTAGAGATACAGGAGGACGATAGTTATGCCACGAATTGCTCGAGTAGTTGCTCCGGGAATACCACATCATATAATTCAGAGGGGAAATAGAAAACAACGTGTATTTTTTATGGAGGATGACCGCTTGAAATGTCGTCAGATTTGAGGATTTAGGGTAGAATATGCTAATGATGGAGGTGTCCATCATTGAAAGATGGCGTTGCGATTTAAGATTAAACGACTGCACTTCAATATACTCTCGAATCATATTAATCGTGAATTCATGAAATAAACATGCTGAAACTCAAGGATATTCCAAAGGTAGATAGACCTAGAGAACGTTTTTTGGAGAAAGGTCCTGATGCTCTTTCTAAGAGCGATCTTTTGGCAATTTTAATCGGTAGCG
>JAHFFM010000082.1 GCA_023247935.1 Candidatus Omnitrophota bacterium
AATGAGCGCATTTCCGAGATTAATCCCAATGTGAAAGTCGTCACCTATGACGAAATGCTCACCAAAGACAATATCATGCGGATTCTCAAGGATTATGACATTCTTTTGGATGGTACGGATAATTTTCAAACCCGTTATTTGGTGAACGACGCCTGCGTTTTTCTTAAAAAGCCGTTTGTGTATGGAAGTATTTTCCGTTTTGATGGACAGGCCACCGTATTTTACCCGGGCAAAGGGCCTTGCTATCGCTGCCTTTTTGCCGAGCCGCCGCCGCCGGGGATGGTGCCCAGCTGCGCTGAGGGCGGAGTGTTAGGAATTCTTCCGGGTGTGATTGGCGTGATCCAGGCCACGGAAGTCGTGAAACTGATTATACAAAAGGGCGAGCCTTTGATCGGACGTCTTTTGCTTTATGATGCGCTTCAGATGACTTTTCGCCAGGTGAAATTTCGTCGTAATCCCAAATGCCCGGTTTGCGGCGACGAGCCAACTATCAAAGAATTGATTGATTATGACGCGTTTTGCGGCGTATCTCGCGGACAGGAAGATAAAACAAGCGGAGGAAAAATGGGCATTCCTGAAATCACAGCCAAAGAGCTTAAGTCAAAAATGGACAAGAAAGAGAAATTTTCCTTAATCGACGTCCGCGAACCGAATGAATTTCAAATTAACCGGATTCCCGGAGCGAAGCTGATCCCACTCGGCAATATTCCCGAACGCGTGCACGAGCTGGATAGCGCGGACGAGATCGTGGTGAATTGCCATTTTGGCGGAAGAAGCGCTAAGGCCGTCGAATTTCTCCAGAAAATGGGTTTTAAAAAAGTCAAAAACCTTGCCGGGGGAATCGATGCCTGGTCTCAGGACGTGGACCCGTCCTGCCCCCGATATTAAAACCATTCGATGAGTTTTATCCCCGAAGAAACCCTTCGTAACATTGAACGTCTCGAGGATCTCCTAAAAAACGTCAAACGGCTTGTGGTGATGACGCATGACAATCCGGACCCGGATTCGGTTTCAAGCGCTATCGCGCTGGCTTATATCGCCAAAAATAAATTCAAAGTGCCTTCTGTCGTCAGATACGGCGGTATCGTGGGCCGCGCGGAAAATCGTGCCATGATTCGCGTACTGGGATTAAAGCTCGGACCTCTTTCGGAAAGCGATTTTAAAGAAGGGACTGAGTTCGCCCTGGTAGACATGCAGCCGAAAACCGGCAATAATTCTTTTCCCAAAAAACGTAAACCCTTAATCATTATTGACCACCATCCTTTAAGAAAAACGACGCGCGCGGATTTTTTGGATATTCGCGTGGGTTATGGCGCCACCGCGACGATTCTGACGGAATATTTGGCCGCCAGCGGCTTGGAAATTTCTTCCAAGCTCGCCACCGCGCTTTCTTATGGAATCAGTTCCGAAACCCAGGATCTAGGACGGGAAGCGTATCAAACGGACATTCAGGCTTATTTGACGCTTTTTCCCAAGAGCAATAAAAAATTATTGGCAAATATTGTGCATCCGAAACTTCCCCGGGAATATTTCATCACGCTTTCACGTGCGCTTCATCACAGTCTTGTTTACAAAAATGCCGTTGCCACCACGTTGGGAGAGGTTCCAAACCCTGATTTTGTGCCGTTTATCGCGGATTTCATGCTGCGGGTTGAGCGCATTAATTGGGCGATTTGCCTGGGGCGTTTCAACAGCCGCATCGTTGTTTCCATCCGCACCACGAATACCAAGGGCCGCGCGGGTTTGTTTTTAAGACAATTGATCGGAAAGCGCGGGACGGCGGGCGGCCATGACATGATCGCGGGCGGCCAAATCCCCTGTGGTTCTTTGGATCATGAGGGCTGCACCAACCTTGAAGAAGAGCTGATTCAAAACTTTTTGAAAAAATTAGGTTATAAAGAAATAGGCGAAATGACGCCGCTTTTGGCGGCTGAACCGATTCATTCTTAACCGTCATTGCGAGCCCCGCAGGGGTGAAGCAATCTATGCAACAGAGATTGCTTCATCGCTACGCTCCTCGCAATGACGCATTGGGAGGTATATGAAAATTTCTTTGGATTTTACGGGTAAAACTCTGAATGGCGTGGGCGTGAAAGGCGTATTCGAAGGTTCCGCCCCAAAATCGTTTAAAAAGTTCACCGGAAAAGAAGGTGAGCTTTTTGTCGAATCCGGAAAAGCCGCAACGCTCTGGGTGGGTCTTGGCAAAAAAGAAAAATTTACTCTCGAAAAGATCCGGAAAACCGCCGCGAAAACATTGTCCAAAACCAATGCGGAATTTCATGAGAATATCGCGTTCGAAGCAGATTCATTTTGCGGCGAATTCAGCTCCGTGGATGCCGTTCAGGCTTTGGTGGAGGGTTTACGTCTTTCTTCGTATCGTTTTGATAAATATAAATCCAAACCGTCTCCCAGTTCTTCTATTCAGGCTGTTACTCTTCGACTGAAGACATCCGCGCAGGAATCCGCTATCCGGAAAGCGTTTTTACAGGCGGAAATTATCTCCGCGGCGGTTTCATTTACCCGTGATTTGGCCAATGAGCCGGCCAATGTGATGACGCCTATTGCCATGGCGCAAGCCGCTCAAAGCATGGCGCGGAAAAGCGGTTTGAAGTGCCGGGTTTTCGGCAAAAGTGAAATTAAAAAAATGGGCATGGGCGGAATTTTGGCTGTGTCGCAGGGAAGTTCTTTTGAGCCGCGGCTGGTTGTTTTGGAAAACTCCGTTGGGGCGCACGGCCGTGCGCCCGTACGGGGTCAAAAGCCGATACCGGGTCAAAAGCCGATTGTTTTGGTTGGGAAAGGAATTACGTTTGATACGGGGGGCATTTCCATAAAACCGTCCGGTGACATGGATAAAATGAAATTTGATATGTGCGGCGCGGCGGCGGTAATGGGCGCGATGAAAGCGGTGGCTGAGTTGAAGTTGCCCGTGAAAGTAATCGGCATTACTCCGATTTGCGAAAATATGCCCGGATCTAAAGCGCAAAGACCCGGAGACGTGATTAAAATTTCAAATGGTAAAACTGTCGAAGTTTTGAATACGGACGCGGAAGGGCGTTTGATTTTGGCGGATGCGTTGTTTTATGCCAAACGTTTTTCACCCAAAGCCCTAATTGATATCGCGACGCTTACGGGCGCTTGCGCGGCCACATTTTCGGATTTGGCCTCAGGTTTAATGAGCACGGATCCTGAGCTGGTCACGAAAATTAAATCCGCGGGAGATAAAGTGGGGGAGCGCTGCTGGGAGCTTCCTCTTTGGGAAGAATACGGCGAATTGATTCGCGCCACGTTTGGAGATATTCAAAATATTTCTAAAAGAAACGCGGGCACGATTACGGCTGGCATGTTTTTGAAAGAATTTGCGGACCACACGCGTTCTTGGGCGCATTTGGACGTTGCCGGAACCGCCTGGAACAATGGCGGCGCCAAGGTATTGTCTCCGATTGGCGCAACCGGCGTCGGCGTAAGATTGTTTGTGGAATTAATTAAATCATATGCTTAAGAGGCGAAGCTTTTCGTTCTTCGTTTTTCGCTTTTAGTTCGTATGCGCGCTGTTTACTTTGAAAAGCACGGTGGTCCGGAAGTCCTGAAATACGGAAATCTTCCGGATCCGGTCACGGGTCCCGGCGAAGTTTTGATTTCAGTCAAAGCCTGCGCGCTGAATCATCTGGATATTTGGATCAGGCAAGGTTTGGGCATTTCCATTCCTATGCCGCATATTTTAGGCGCGGACGTTTCCGGCGTGGTTTTAGAAACCGGCGCGGGCGTCAAAAATATCAAAAAAGGCGACCGGGTTGTGATTTCTCCGGGTCAGCTACCCCTTGATTCTGTGGAAGGTTTTGAAGCACGTGACAGCTATTCTCCTCAATTTCACATTCTTGGTTTTCAAATTCAAGGCGGATACGCCGAAAAAGTCTGCGTGCCTTCGCGGTTCGTTATTCCTGTATCGGAAAAATTTTCATTTGAAGAATGGGCGTCCTTGCCTTTGGCGGGACTCACGGCTTATCACGTGCTGGTGACGCGCGCGCAGCTTAAGACGGGGGAAACGGTTTTAATTCACGCGGGCGGCTCCGGCATTGGTTCTTTGGCTATTCAACTCGCGAAATTTCTGGGGGTGCGTGTTTTTACCACGGTCGGCGACGCGACCAAAGCGCCAAAAGCTAAAAAACTTGGCGCGGATGAGATTATTTTTTATAAAAAAGAGGATTTCGCCGAAAGTGTTAAAAAATTAACAGGCGGAAAAGGCGTGGATTGCGTGTTTGAGCATATTGGTCCCGAAACATGGCAAAAAAGCCTGCTCTGTCTTGCTAGGGGAGGGAGGCTTGCCACTTGCGGAGCCACGTCCGGAGCCAAAGTAGAGATGGACTTGCGGCCATTTTTCTCAAAACAGCTTTCTATCCTGGGTTCTTACATGGGAAGTTTCGCTGAATTGAAAAAAGTGATAGAACTTGCCGAAAAAGGTAAGTTAAAGCCGGTTGTAGATAAAGTTTTCCCTCTCAGACAGGTGAATTTGGCCCACCAAAGAATGGAAGAGCGCAAGAACTTTGGAAAGATTGTCATCCGCCCCTAATCCCTGGTATACTAACCAGTTAAACAATAAAATAGCCAAAACATGCGTAGCGAAAAACGTAGTAAAAAAGATTTTCTCTGTCAAACACATCGAATTCCTCTAACGCCTCCCAAACAAGGCCTATATGACCCTGCTTTTGAAAAAGACAGCTGCGGCGTCGGATTTGTGGTGGATATTAAGGGTCGGCGCTCTCATGACATTGTTCAGCAGGCCTTAACCGTTCTTTTGAATTTGCGCCATCGCGGCGCCTGCGGTTGCGAAGTCAACACGGGAGACGGCGCCGGTATCCTGCTTCAAGTTCCTCATGAATTTTTGAAAAATGCCTGTGAAGGCATTGGCGTGCATTTGCCCTCTTTGAAAGAATATGGTGTGGGCATGGTTTATTTGCCGCCAAATGCCAAAGAACGCCATGCCTGCGAAAAAACATTCGAGCAAATCATTAAAGAAGAGGGACAGGCATTTTTGGGCTGGCGCACCGTCCCGACGGACAACGGTTCTTTGGGGCCTACGGCGAAAGCTTCCGAGCCTTTTGTGCGTCAGATTTTTATCGGACGCTCTTCGAAAGTTAAAACCGATCTTGATTTTGAGCGCAAACTTTATGTGATTCGCCGCCGCGCGGAAAACGCGATTCGTTTTGGCCAAAAAGGCAATCCCTATTTTTACGTCGCAAGCCTTTCATGCAGAACCATTGTCTATAAAGGAATGCTCATGTCCGAGCAGGTGGAGTTATTTTACCCGGAATTAAAAGACCCTGCCGTGGATTCGGCGCTTGCTCTGGTGCATTCCCGTTTTTCAACAAATACTTTTCCAAGCTGGGAACGTTCGCATCCTTACCGCTACGTGGCGCATAACGGGGAAATCAACACGCTTCGCGGAAACGTAAACTGGATGCATGCGCGTCAATCGCTTTGCGCGCACGAAGCGTTCGGCGACGACATGAAGAAATTGCTTCCCGTGATTTGCGAGGACGGTTCGGATTCCGCGATGTTTGATAATTGTCTCGAATTTTTGGTATTGGGCGGAAGATCTTTGCCGCATGCGGTGATGATGATGATTCCCGAGCCATGGAGCAATCATGAATCCATGAGCCCTGAGAAAAAAGCGTTTTATGAATACCATGCCAGTTTGATGGAGCCTTGGGACGGTCCCGCTTCCATCGCGTTTACGGACGGAGTTCAAATCGGCGCGATTTTGGATCGGAATGGATTAAGGCCTTCGCGTTATTATGTGACCAAAGATGGCCGCGTGATTATGGCGTCTGAAGTCGGCGTGTTGGAAGTAGCGCCCGAAAATGTGCTGCAAAAAGGACGCTTGCAGCCGGGCCGCATGTTTTTGGTGGATACGGTTGAAGGACGAATCATCGCCGATGAAGAAATTAAGAAAAACATTTCGATCGAAAAGCCGTACCCCATTTGGCTTAAAGATAATCTTGTGAAGTTAGAGGATTTGCCGGAAGCGCCTCACGTGCATGAGCCGGACCATGAGACGGTTTTGCTTCGTCAGCAGGCATTTGGTTATACTTTTGAAGATTTAAAAATTCTCATGACGCCAATGGGGCAGGACGGCGTGGAACCCGTGGGTTCCATGGGAACAGATACGCCTTTGGCCATTCTTTCAGACAAACCACAGCTTCTTTATAATTATTTCAAACAGCTTTTCGCGCAGGTCACCAATCCGCCGATCGATTGCATCCGCGAAGAAATCGTGACTTCCACGGAAACCACTATTGGTCCCGAGAGAAATTTATTAAATCCCGAACCCGAGAGCTGCCGCCAAATCAAACTCAAAAGTCCGGTGCTCACGAATGAAGAATTTGAAAAAATCCGCCATATTAAAAGCCCTTATTTCAAATCCGCGACTTTGCCCATTCTTTTTTCCTCTTCAGGCGAGGCAAAAGCCTTGGAGGAAGCGCTCGAGTCCTTATATAAGAAGGCAAGTCAGTCGATTCTTGATGGCGTGAATATTTTGGTTCTGTCCGACCGCGGCGTGGATAAAGACAAGGCCGCTATTCCCGCGCTTTTGGCCGTGTCCGGACTTCATCATCATTTGATTCGTGAAGGTTCTCGCACCCGCGTGGGATTGATTTTGGAATCAGGTGAGCCTAGGGAAGTGCATCATTTCGCGTTGTTGGTGGGTTATGGCGTGGGTGCCGTGAATCCTTATTTGGCGTTTGAAACGCTGGATGATTTGATCCGCCAGGGCATTTTGAAAAATATCGACCACAAAACCGCGGTTAAAAATTATGCCAAGGCCGTGGCCAAAGGCGTGGTGAAAACCATGTCCAAAATGGGAATTTCCACCATTCAAAGTTATCGCGGCGCGCAAATTTTTGAGGCGGTGGGTTTGAATCAAAATTTCGTGGACAAATATTTTACGTGGACCTCGACTCGAGTCGAGGGAATTGGTATGGACGTGGCGGCTCAAGAAGTGATTCAACGTCACCGGCAGGCATTTCCGGACCGCGACGTGCGCGTGCACGCGCTTGAGGCGGGCGGGCAATATCAATGGCGCCGCGACGGAGAATTTCATTTATTTAATCCGGAAACAGTTCATAAGCTGCAGCTTTCGGTGCGCACTAAAAATTACAAAGTTTTCAAAGAATATTCCAAGGCTGTTGATGAACAGATGAAACATTGGTGCACGCTGCGCGGTTTGCTGGATTTTAAAGCGGCGAAACCAATTTCCATTGAGGAAGTGGAGCCTGCCAGCGAAATCGTCAAACGTTTCAAAACCGGCGCCATGTCTTACGGTTCCATTTCCAAAGAAGCGCATGAAAGTTTAGCCATTGCCATGAATCGTCTCGGTGGAAAATCCAATACCGGCGAAGGCGGGGAAGATCCGACGCGTTATACCCCGCTTCCGAATGGAGATTCTAAAAACAGCGCGATCAAACAAGTGGCCTCGGGCCGTTTCGGGGTCACGAGCCAGTATTTGGTGAGTGCCAAAGAAATTCAAATCAAAATGGCACAGGGTGCCAAACCCGGTGAAGGCGGGCAATTGCCGGGCGCTAAGGTTTATCCGTGGATCGCCAAGGTGCGTTTGTCCACGCCGGGCGTGGGATTGATTTCTCCGCCGCCGCATCACGACATTTATTCTATCGAGGATTTGGCGGAGCTGATTCATGACCTTAAAAACGCGAACCGTTACGCGAGAATCAGCGTGAAATTGGTTTCAGAAGTCGGCGTGGGAACAATTGCCGCAGGCGTAGCGAAGGCGCACGCGGATGTGGTTTTGATCAGTGGTTATGACGGCGGAACCGGCGCTTCGCCGCTTTCCAGCATCAAGCATGCCGGGATTCCGTGGGAGCTGGGTCTTGCCGAAACGCATCAAACCCTGGTGTTGAATAATTTAAGAAGCCGTATTGCCGTGGAAACCGACGGACAATTAAAAACAGGGCGTGATGTCGTGATTGCCGCGTTTCTTGGCGCCGAAGAATTCGGTTTTGCTACTGCGCCTTTGGTGGCGCTTGGTTGCATCATGATGCGGGTTTGTCATTTAAACACCTGCCCGGTGGGCGTTGCCACGCAAGACCCTGAACTTCGCAAAAAATTTACGGGCGACCCGGCGCATGCCGTGAATTTCATGAATTTTATCGCGGAGGAAATGCGT
>JAHFFM010000259.1 GCA_023247935.1 Candidatus Omnitrophota bacterium
ATGCCCGGAGTCGAGATCGGCGACGGGGCATCCATAGCTCCCTGCAGCCTGTTGCCCAAGGGCACGAAAATTCCTCCCAAAGGGGTTTGGGGAGGAAATCCGGTGAAGGATCTGCGCGCCGAAAGACGTGAAGCTTTAAATCACCCCTCATGATAAAATAACTTCCCATGAATCCGCCGGAAAAATCAAAATCTATTCACAACCTTGAAGAGCGTATGGGAAAGCTCGAGCCCGAGTCTTTCCGCTATCAGGTTCTCGGCGCCGCTAAAAGTTTCAAGAGTTCCTGGATCCAGCTTGGGCAGTATCTTTTTACCGTCTATAAAGATAGACTTTACAAGGACTGGGGCCATCAGACGTTTGAGGCTTATTGCGCCAAGGAGATCGGCATCCGTCAGAATACGGCAGTAAAACTTCTCCGGTCTTATTCTTTTTTGGAAAAAGAAGAGCCCGAATTTGTGCGCCATGACGCGATGCAGGAGAGAAAGCCTGACCGTATTCCCAGTTTTGAAGCGGTCAACGCGCTCCGCTTGGCGCATGAGAATGAGCGCATTTCAGAAGATCAGTATGATGATTTGCGTCAGGATATTCTGGAGGAAGGCAAGGAAGACGCCGAGGTCAAAAAGAAAATAAAATATATTCTGAAGGCCGGTTCAAAAAATGCTTCTCCGTCGCCTGAAGACAAAAACGCTGTTTTAAAAAAGCTGACTCTTTATCTTAAAAATTATAAAAATGACGTTTCCCTGCTGAGTCTCCCGCCGAAGATCGTCAAAAAACTGGATGAGTTTCTCGAAATTCTTGAAGATTATCAAAAATAAATGAACCAGACGAAATATTTTACGCCCGCCGAAGCGAATAAAATGCTTCCCCTGGTAAGAAAAATAGTCACCGATATTTTGAGAACGGGACAGAAGATCAGGGCGTTGTCTTCGAAGCTTGAAAAGCCCGAAGAAGACCCCGAAGTCAACGGGTGGATGGACCTCTTGGACGAGCTCTTTGACGAGTTGGAATCTCTCGGCTGCTCTTACCGCGACTGGAATTTTTCGGAAGGACTTGTTGATTTCCCCGCGATGATACGCGGCCGTCAAGCGTTTCTTTGTTGGAAGAGCGATGAGGACGAGGTTTTATTTTATCACGACCTTGAGTCAGGATTCGCCGGCCGCCTCCCGATTCCTGGCGAATTATTGCGGTAGAAAATAAAAAAACCCCGCCCATTTTTTCAATGGACGGGGTTAATTCTTTTCTCTTATGACAGGTGCTTTGAAACCAGCTTTGTCATTTCAAACATCGAAACCTGCGCTTTGCCGAAGATCGGTTTAAGGTTGGCATCGGCGTTGATGTTTCTGCGGTTCTTCTTATCCTGAAGATTATTCTTCTTGATGTACTCCCAGAGTTTCTTGACGACCTGGGTACGGGGAAGAGGTTTGGAACCGACTACTTTCCCGAGCGCTTCGCTGGGTTGCAGGGGTTTCATGAATGCTGAGTTTACTTTTTTTGCCACGTTATTTCTCCCTTTGTTAAAAATGTTGAATCGTCCACCTGAATGCGACCCCCTATATCTATCATAAAAGGGCCCAAAAGAGAAGCGTTTTCAAAATTTCCTCTAGAGGGGGTGCGGGTGGGATATAATCTAACAATGGTCGGACTCTACGTTCATATTCCTTTTTGTGTTAAAAAGTGTCATTACTGCAATTTTGTCGTGACAGGCGCGGGGGTACGTTCTAAAGAAGAAAAATTTCTCGATTTCTTTGAAAGAGAAGCGCGGCATTACAGCGGTCGATTCAAAAATAGAAAATTTGATACGTTGTATCTGGGTGGCGGAACCCCTTCGGCGCTGGAGATCGCGGACCTTGAGAAAGTGTTTTCGATTGTGCGACGGTATTTTGGTTTTAAAGAAAAAATTGAAATTACGTGTGAGGTGAATCCGGGGGATATTTCGATCGCCAAAGCGCGATGCCTGCGGTTGCTTGGCGTCAATCGGGTCAGTTTGGGCGCCCAGACGTTTCATGACAGGACGCTTAAAAGTCTTAACCGGGCTCACACCGTCCAAGATATCGGAGACTCGTTTCGTGTCTTGAGGAAAGAAAATTTTGGGAATATCAATCTGGATCTTATTTTGTCCCTGCCGGGAGAAACTCTGGAGGATGTTAAATTTTCCTTAAAAAAAATCAAAGAGCTGGATCCGGAGCACGTGTCGCTTTATGAGCTGGTAATAGAGAAGGAAACCGTATTCGGCCGCCGGTATGACAAGGGAAAACTTAGCTTGCCTGCTGAGGAAACGCAATTCCAGATGCTTGCTTTCGCTCGCGATTATCTGAAGTTCTTGAAATTTCATCACTACGAGCTTTTGAATTACGCCAAACGCGGGTTTGAGTCCAGGCATAACCTTCTTTACTGGGCTAATGAAGAATATTTGGGCCTGGGGCCCGGCGCGTTTTCGTATTTTGGCGGGAGACGCTTTAGGAATTCATCAAGTTTTGACGGCTACCTACAAAAAATGTCCCAAGGCGACTGGTCGGCCGATGAAGAGGAAACCTTGACCGCCGAAAAAAGGCAGATAGAAAGTT
>JAHFFM010000260.1 GCA_023247935.1 Candidatus Omnitrophota bacterium
TCAGCGGTTATTACGGCAAACCGGACGGAAGCGGCAAATATGAGCTTCACGCCTGGGTGGAAGTCTATTTGGAAGGCGCGGGATGGAGGGGGTATGACCCTTCGACCGGATTAGCCTGTATGCAATCGCATGTGGTATTGGCTTCAGCTCCCGATCCTTTATGGGTTTCTCCCGTGATCGGAACGTTTAGGGGAAATAAAATTTCTTCGAGTCTGGAAGCAAAAGTAGAAATAAAAATTTTGGACGGAGAAAAGGTTTTCGGTTGATCGAAGAAATCCAAGAAAGTCTTCTGCCCTTAAGAAGACAAATTATTGAACATCCCCTGTTTCAAAAAATTGAAACTGCAGGGCATTTGGCGACATTTATGGAATACCATGTGTTTGCCGTATGGGATTTCATGTCTCTTTTGAAAGCGCTTCAAATTCATTTAACGTGCGTGAGTCTGCCTTGGGCGCCAAAAGGGGATTCTTTCAGTCGCCGTATGATTCAGGAAATAGTTCTGGGTGAAGAAAGTGACGAGCATCCGGACGGAGGGTATGTCAGTCACTTTGAATGGTATTGCCAGGCCATGGCCCATGTTGGCGCTGACCAAACAAGTATTCAATCTTTTGTGAAAGGCATCCAAAAAGGAAAAGATGTGGAGAATCTCCTGCGAGAGTGTCATGCACCTGAAGGCGTAAGGCCATTTGTCCACTGGACGCTTGAAACCTGCCGGAAAAAGCCGCATCAAGTGGCGTCGGCATTCACTTTTGGAAGAGAGGAGTTGGTGCCGGATTTATTCCGTAGCGTTGTCCAGGGGCTGGAAGGACGTTTCCCGGAAAGGATTTTGCTTTTCCGGAAATATCTCGACAGGCATATTGATTTGGATGAGGGAACACATACGCCTTTGGCTTTTAAAATGCTGAATTCACTTTGCGGGCATGAATCCCGGAAATGGGAAGAGGTAAAAAACACGGCCCATGAAGCTTTAGCCCAAAGAAAACGGCTTTGGGATGCGATTTTAGCCGCTATTGATTCAAACTATTGACCTACTAAAAATAATGAAACAAACGGAGCGCTATCCAATTTTTACATACCGAGCGTCCCGAGTGTCATCCTGAGCGCAGCGAAGGATCTTGAGAGATCCTTCGCTGCGCTCAGGATGACGTTGAAGTAGGATGACGTTGCATTAGAAAAATTTTAGTTGCAGGTCTTTTGGGGGTATTTTCCGGGTTCTATTTTTATCCCGGCTTCTTTCGAGCAGTTTTTCTTCGATATTTTGAAGAAACGGGGAGACGTTTTGCTCTTGAAGTTTGCCGCGCCATAAACGTTTTTTTGCGTGCGTAAGGAAAAGTTCCCGTTTGGCCCGGGTCATTCCCACAAAAAACAGCCTTCGTTCTTCATCGGTCTGATTTTTATCCTGTTTTTTGGTCCACGCCCACGGCAAAATCCCGTCTTCGCAGCCCATGATAAACACCACGGGAAATTCCAGGCCTTTTGAGGCATGCAATGTCATCAGCGACACGCGGTCCGCTCTTTCATCCCAGGCGTCGAATTCACGGCAAAGATGAACTTCCGTCAGAAACTGAGCCGAGTCGTCGCCGGCTTTTTCAGCCAATTCAAATAATTTTTTGAGCGCGGAGTTGTCGTCGGGAACTTTTTCGACCACGTCTTGCAGGGCTTTGAGAACCGTATTTTTCTTCTTCACGGAATCGA
Organism: Candidatus Omnitrophota bacterium; assembly: GCA_023247935.1. GTDB lineage: Bacteria > Omnitrophota > Gorgyraeia > 2-02-FULL-51-18 > 2-02-FULL-51-18 > JAHFFM01. The sequence goes on from JAHFFM010000260.1 coordinate 1,696, forward strand.
ATTTTTTTAAAATGGGCTTTACATCCGCGTGTTCGGAAAGAGAGGTATGCGCGAAACGGCGATAAGGAATGCCGGAACGGCGCATGGCATCTTCCAAAGTGTCGGCCACGCCTTGCGCCCTGTATAAAATCGCGAAATCCGAAAAAGAATAATTTCTATCCGAGTTTCCATCCGAGCGGTTTGTATCCATGGATAAAAACGAAGTACCGCCTATCATTTTTTCGATATTCTCCACGATGTATTGCGCTTCCGCACGGTCCGAAGCGGCTTGATGAATGGTGACTTTTCCATTGTCTTCCAAAAGCGCTTCAATTTGACGGTCCGGCACTAAGCTGGAAGGGGCTATCATTTGCGCGGACGCCGAAAGAATGGATTTTACCGAGCGATAGCTTTTGGAAAGTTGAATCATTTTGGCTTTGGGATGATCTTTTTGGAATTGAAGAAAAAAAGACACGTCCGCACCGCGAAATCCGTAAATCGCCTGGTCCGGATCGCCGATCACGCAAATGTTTCCATTTTGCGGGACAAGATGGCGGATAAAACGGTATTGAGCCGCATCCATGTCCTGATACTCGTCAATGGAAACCCAAGCGAATTTTTGCTGATAAAGCGCGACCAAGCCCGGGTCTTCCTCGAAAAGTTCCGAGGGAATGCGGATAAGGTCATCATGGCGCAAGAGCCCTTCTTTGTCGCGCGATTTTTCGTATACCACTTCTTCCACGACTTGAAACCCGCGAGGAAGTCCGGCTGCCACGCGGTTTTCTTTTAATATCTGAAGACCCAGCGCGTGAAAGGTCATCACGGGAATTTTTTCAAAATGATCCGGCACCAGCTCAGAAA
>JAHFFM010000083.1 GCA_023247935.1 Candidatus Omnitrophota bacterium
GGAATGACATGATTCGTGTTCTGGCCATCATGCAAATCGCAGATGTGATTTTTACAGAGCACTCCGGCATATCTCATTTGGCTGATTGGATGAACAAGCCTATGATTGCGTTGTTAAGAGCCCCGTTTTCGTATCTAAATTTGGAAAGACCGAACCGGATGAACAAAGAAAATCTGGACGACCAAACAATCGCAGGTCTTGCGGAGGATATCCGGGGCTTGATCATACAATCCCGGAAGGGTATGCGTTTTTTGTTCCAGGGAGCGCGGCTGGCCGTAGACCAAAATGTTGCGGAGACGTTTGAATCGGTTGTTCAGTTTTTATCCAACGTCAAAGACATTTTTGATCTCATATACACAATCAGTCATTCGCAGGGCGATGCAGGTGGCGCACGGCTTGCGGGCAAAAGTTCCGTGGATGTTGTTTTGTCGGAGAGGGCGTGGCGGACGGAGTTAGGCCAACTGATCTTGGAAGGTATAAAGCTGGGCCCGGATTCGAATTCCAGCGAGTTTGAAATTCGGTTGTCTCGATTTCAGAATCTGAGAATTCCTTTGCCGGTCCAAGGGGGGACATTTTCCATAACGCCCGTGGCAAGTCGACCTATATCATTTAAACTAGATCAAAAAAATAAAAGCCCCCAACAATATCTCTATCCCTATTACTGGAGAGGAGTCGGTATGTATCTGGGAGTCTCCGACGATACCGGGAATTTGACCGGTGTGTGGGCTCTGCAAGAGTACGCCTCTTTTTTGGCTGAGAACAAAGGCCGGATTTGGCGCGTTCTGTGGAGAAGTTTGATTCCGATATCCCTGGAGAAGGCGATTCAGAAGTTGAGGCCTCAATTGATGAAATATGCCGAGGAGACTCATAAATTTACGCCGGCCGAATCCGAAATTTTTGTCAACAAAACCATCGATTACGCACGAAATAAATTCAAGCCCCAGAGCTTGGACAAAACAGGGTTGAGGAAATATATGGAAAAAATTATTCAAAACGAGCGAGCGGATCTTGAAGGCATAACTTTGATTATTACGGAAGAAGTCGAGGTCGAGCTTTATGAATATACAAAAATGATAGCCCATAAAATAAAGAAATCTTTATGGGGTGAGACCGGGCGGCCCATAGAATCCGAGGACTTGGCTTCGGCGGCTTTTACGAGAGCCCTGCCTAGAATAAGAGATAGGGTTCACCCATTCACAGATTTGAATTCGGCGAAAGGCTACATTTTCGCGGTCATGAGATCCCTGGTGAGCAAGGAATTGGAAAGAAGGAAAATTGAGATTGCTTTTGGGATGAATGAAGACGGAATCGATTCAATCCAGGATGGCTCGGTGCCCACAGATCAACAGATGATAGAAAGGCGTTCTGCGTTATCAATATACCGGCTCCTTGTCAAAGCTTGGAATGAGTTGCTCGATGAGGATAGAAAGATATTTCAGCAGCACTTGGGATCTGACGGGGCGCCGGGTAAAACTTTGGCGGAGATATCTAGAAATGAGGGTGTCATTCAAAAAAATGTTTGGAATAGATATCAAAAAGCGATCACTCATTCGAAGAAGAAGTATTTCCAATTTAAGTCCGAATCCGGGACTCTTTTTTCAGAGAATGGATTATCTGAAGATAGAGAAATGTTTAAGGGCCAAGTAGAAAAAATTTATTTAAAAACCGAATTTAAGTTGCAGTTATCAAACGGCTCGCGGCTGGCGGATGACGATCCGAAGTGGACTGAGCCCACGCTTATTTTTTCTTCGCTCATGCTGCCCTTGGCTGCAATACTCGGCGTTGCCATTCACCACGAGCTTGCAGTGCTCATCCCCGCTATGATAGGAATTTTTTTATCGGGGTCAGTTGCCGGTTATTGGCTGCTTCGATGGATCGGATATCAGACGCTTGAGTTAAAACAGGCTTTGAATGTTCCGGATGCCCAAGGACCCATTTATTTGGATTTTAAATCGGTGGTTGGCGTGACGGCGCTTGCAACGCTGCTGGTCATTTTTTTGGCGTCACAGGTTATTTTTTTTCGCGACGAAGCATCCGAGTCAGCGCAAATCGAATCCAAAATGGATAATGAAGTCCTCGGACTGCGGCGCAGTCTTCTAGGGTTGCCTGATAAAAAGGTGGAGCTTGTAGAGGTGAGGAGTTTTTTGGAATTGAGGGAATTCCAAATCGATCCGAACTCTGGCGACGCCAGATATGATGAATTGCTCGAATACATCCGGAAAAAAATTTTATCGCAGGCAGAGGATAAAAGCGCCAGGTTCGAATTTTTACCGGACCTCTATGGCGGACAAACGAACAAAGTCGTTTTAAGGGTCCTCACGCGAAAATCCACCAAAAAAGGTCAAGGCGCACGGCTGGCTGGAAACGGTGAAGCCGTCGTTCGAGCTCAAACCCCGACTTTAGCTTCGAGTTTGTCCAGACGCTTGTGGATACTAGGGATTGCAATTTGGACGGCGTTTTTCACTAGGGTCAGATCATTTTTAACATCCGCCATGTCGCTTTTGAGTGTCTGGGCATCTTCCTCTAATCTGCCCATACGTTCGTCCAGCGAGGTGACGCCCTCGGCAACGGCTCTGAATTGGCTTTTCAGATCCTCAACGATCGCCGCCACTTCAGTGGCTGTAAACTCTTTCTTAGGATTCAACATAAGCGCGACTTTATCACCTTACAAACAGGCTGTCAAATTCTTCATAAATCCATTCACAACTCCAGTCAGAAATTCGTTATCCCTGATCCGCGGCCAAGCCGTTTTTGGTGCGCGGCTGACTGAGGAAAGTATGGATCCTGTTGTACCGGTTGAAAAATTGTTGAAGCCGGGGGAAAGGCAAATTGACAAGTTCAACGCGCCCATTTTGGAAAGGGTGACGGATAACTCCGGCCGCCTCATGGAAATACGAAGGCTCATGCCTTTTGACCTCTCACTATGGCCTTACCTCGAAGAAACCATTATGAAATTTCGAGAACAGATAGGTTACACCGCCAGGATAACGGATGAGATGCGCCGTAAACGCCGGGATGTCATGGTTCGTCCGGATACTTTGGTTTTGGTGGCCAACGACGAACAGGGCCGCATCGTGGGTTTCATATTCGGCCGGCCGATCGAAGCGCTTGAACACGTGGAGGCGATGCAAGTTGACAAAAATCTTACAAAGAAAAATACTTTTTACCTGGTGGATTTGGCCGTATTGAAGGATTGGGAACGCAAAGGCGTTGGGCCTGTTCTTGTGAGGACTTTTTTGGAGCAGACCATTCAAATGAAGAAGTACTCGTATGTCACCTTTCACCGCGCTCAAGGTCACTCGCAAGAACCATGGGTTGTCTATGTAGCCACACAGCCGAATTGGATGGGTGACGGACGAGCATTTGATTATTTCCGAATTGAATTGGGGGATTGGACTCACCGGATAGAAGAGAAAAAAAGAGAAAAAAAGCCAAATCCCGGACAAGGTGCTCGACTCGCGGTTGATCCGGTTCAACCCGGAGGTTTCAATCCATCAGAATTTCTCCAAAGCCTTCTAGACGGTAAATGGCCCCAAGGCCGGGAGAAATCCCTGGAAATACGTGAGGGGAATACCGTCATAAAGATTATGGGTATCTACCTTCCCCAGGATAAGGCTTCGCCTCTGGAAGGTCTTGACGAGAAGGAAAAAGAAAAGCTTTATAAGCAATATCCCTCTCCCACACGGAATTCTCCGCAGCCTTTTGTGATGGTTAGGACCGAATCAATCAACGGTAAAACCCCTCTGGCCTATTTTGTCCTGTATCCCTCCGGGGAAGGGCTTAAAGCTCTCCAGTCGTCCAAGAAAGGGTATATTCCCACAGATTCGTGGAACGCCATCCAAGATAAACTGAAATCCTATGTCAAAACCGTCGATTTCAAAAAATTCAACAAAAAAACCTATAGCCAGCTCATCTCCTATGCCTCGCCCTCTTATTTTATGAAACATTACTATGAAGCACTTTCCAAGTCCTCAAGACGTGAACTCCTGGAAGCCTTTAAGGCTACGTTGGAACAACTGAGAGAAAAAGACGACTTTGGGCTCTTAACAGAGGGAAATCTCGAAGTAGTCCTCGTTGGCCTCGGCTTCCCCGTGAACTATATAAGCAGCCACTACAAACTCTACACCCACTACCTGACAAATTTTAATATCGACATCAAAGACAGATTCCAGACTCTTTTGTCTCAAAAAGAGGGAGAGCTTGATGCCTTCATGGCTTTGATGAAAGAACTGAGAGAAAAAGACGACTTTGGGCTCTTAAACGAGTCAACCCTTCAAGTAGTCCTCGTTGGCCTCGGCTTTCCCGTGAGATATATAAGCAGCCACTACAAACTCTACACCCACTGGCTGAAAAAAGGTTATAACATTGGAGATCTTTTTAACCAGAAGTACTACTCGGAAAATAAAAGAATATCGATCCGGCAAGTAATCCAAGAGATATCAGAGCTTCCCCTGGGATTACCGGAAGGCAACTTCAAGCAATCCCTGTCCGCGTACCTGTGGTATGTTCTGGTGTATCTAGGCAAACTTCAGAAAAAAGACAGGATGAGCAAGGTAAGTCATGAGCCAAATCGTGAGGCCGTTCCTCCCAAGCAGGACAAGAGCGATACTCAGATTGATCTTATGAAATTACTTAGGAGCAGCCGCATCACTCAAGAAGAGTACGAGCTTGCCACCCTTATTCTCCACTCATGGACTCAGGAAGAGATCGCCGAAGAACTTGGCAGGACACTGGAGGAGGTAAAAAAACAAACAGCTGCTGTGTTTTCCAAGCTTCGGACGCTTGTTGCTTTTGATAAGCAAAAAAGTCCTTCAAGCGGCGCGCGGCTGGCTCAAAAGAGCAAGTCGTTCTGGGTGACAGGGGGTTCGGATTGGGAAATCACGAATAAGGCCTTGAGAAATTATCCCGGCGCGAACGTCAGGATTTTCCGAGAGGTTTACCGAAGAGATGGAACGCTCAAAAAAGCCAAAGTGACCGTGACTTATTGGGTGCCGGACAAAAAAAGAAATGGCGCGCGGCTAGCCGGAAATGGTGAAGCGATCGCTGGAACTCAAACCCCGATTTTAGCTTCGAGTTTGGAAACCCTTTGGTTCAGGCTGGGCAGGGCGATTTGGATGGCGTCTTTGACAGTTCTCACGTCTGTTTCAAGTATACTCAGGCGATCTTTGACTTCTGTCATATCTTCCCTAATAGAAGTCGTATCTTCCGCGATTGCCTTGATGTCATTTCTGAGCGATTCGACAAGTGCCGCGACTTGGTTGGGAGTAAAATTTTTATCTTCTTTATTTGGATTCAACATAAGCGCGACTTTATCACCTTACAAACAGGCTGTCAAATTCTTCATAAATCCATTCACAACTCCAGTCAGAAATTCGTTATCCCTGATCCGCGGCCAAGCCCCTTTCGGCGCGCGGCTGGCGGCAAGCGCGCAGGGCGAATCTCCGGATGCTCAAAAATCAACGGCTGGCCGGATCAAGACGTTTTCTATGGTTTTGGCGGCCAATCTCCTCTCATGGTTTTTTATGCCGCTTCTTGACGTGGAAGGCGCTCATCTTTTCATCCGGTCTTTTTCCGTATGGATTCATAAACTCTCAAAAATAGCCAAGAAGATTTTTTCTCAGGACAAAATTACGCCCGGAGGCGCGCGGCTGGCTGGAAATGATGAAACGGTCGCTACCACTCCATCATCCATAATCCGCGGCAAAGCGGCTTCCGGTACGTGGCTAGCCGGAAAAGGTTCGCGACTCACATCTTACCTTATTCAAAATGTTCCCGAGCTTTCGGCTTACGAAATAAAAATTTTTAAAACAAAGAGGGATAATCTTGAAATTATATGGGCAGAAATAAAGGATTTACAAACCGGCAAAAGACTGGACTTTAAAGGTGATGCCCAAGGAATACAGATTATTGTGTACCCCCTCTTTAGGTTAATTTTCATTAGTTTCTTCTATCCTAATTTTCCCAATAAGAAATCGTCCGACTATATTGAAGGTCGTGGACGCGTACTGCTGAGCCAGATGCTTGCCGATTATCCAGGATATGAAGTATTGTCGGATGCTTCGAAGCCATTTCAAAAATCGTTTGAAAAAATGAGAAGTTTTAACCCGGTAACAGATGAATTTAGCAGAGATAATTTTGATAAACAAATAGCAGCGGCAAAGAAAAAAATTTCCAGAAAGGATGAGTGGATTAAAGCTTTGTTTGAATCAACAACGATTTACGGCAGCGTACCGCAAAGATTGGGGAATGGAGCTCGCCTTGGGTTTAAAAATCAATACAACCGGGTGAGTGAGTCAACAGAGTTGGGTGTGACGAAATTTTCAGAGTTTTATGGGGCGCATTTGGTGAGCATGATGTCTTTGGTTCCGGCTGGGGAAAGTGTGGCGGCCATGCCGGTGGGCGCTCAGTTGGGAATTGTGGAGTGGTTTGCGGGTCATTCAAATGGCGCTAAGCTTCCTTTATTAACAAATAAAGGCGGGTTGATGAGTATTGGAGCATCGGATATGACGGGGCTTGGCAGCGCAAAGCAGTTAAGGGTAAAGGCTGCTTTGGAGAAAATGAACGTGCCGGTGGGCGCCAGGCTTTTATCGTCAGCGCCTTCGGATAAAATCAGACAGCAGATTGCCGAAGAAAATAAAGAAATTGAAATGATGACAAGCGAATTGAGAAGATTAGGGGTTGCTGCGGGTTCTATGGAAATCGTTTTGGGCATCCGGCTGGATCGATTTAATCAGGAAGGCGCCCCGGCCTCATCCGATGTTTTCAAAAATAATTTGCGGGCTCTGCGCGCGGCCATGAAGGAGTTTAAGACGAGTTATCCCCTGGTAAAATTTTATTTTGAGGGAAATCCGGAATATGTTCAAACGGCGATGCGGTCCGGATTGTCCGATTTTCAGCCGTTATCCGCTGGGCAATGGGAGAAAATGGACAAAGGTTTGCGTATCATGGTTACAGGCCCCGACCTTCTTGAACAGGGAATTGGCTATGCCGCGATAGATTATGCTTCTGAAGACAGGCTTCATAGTACGAGGTTGATTTTAAATTACGCCGCCTTTTTGCGCGGCCTTCGCTCCGTAAAGGCAAATGTGTCGGACGTGGATTCCCGGGTGATTCAAATGGTGATCCAGCTTGCTGGAAATCCCCAGGGTGTCCGGCTTGGACCTGAACATATTCTGGCGTTTGCGAACGGCGATACCGCAAAAACGATTTTGCAGATAGCGCGCTGGTTTATGTTCCGCCCCATGCCATGGATGGGCGCCAGGCTAAGCGAATATCTGTTTCAAGCGCAATCCGTCGAAGAAGCTGCTTGATTTTTTCTTCATTGTAAGCTAAACTTAATGTAGCTACAATAGTAGCCACATGGAGGAAAGTCATGACGCTAGCTGCTTCTATATTAAGGGCAACGCACATCGGGGTGCGTGATCTGAAAAACCACCTTTCCCAGCGGTTAAAAACTTCAAAACCGATCGTCGTAACCGAACATGGCCGTCCCAAACGCGTGATTTTGCCCTACGATGTGGTGGTAGAGATCTCAGAAATCCTGGAGGAGATAGAAGACAAAGCGCTGGCCGGATGGGTGAAGCTTTCCCGCCGAGCGCGAAACGAAGGTGTAAAGTCCGTTCCAGTTGCCGAATCATTTAAAAAATTTAAGGCCCGACGAAATCAATCTTGAAGTATGAAGTATAAGGTTGTTTTCAATCATCCGTCCATCCAAAGGCATTTCGAAAAAGAACTATCTCGGTTTTCTTTGCCGGTTCAAGAAGAAGTCATGAAAGCCGTTCTCAATCTTGCAAATGAACCGCGACCGCATGGCGTCACGAAAATCAAACCCCCTCTGGATATTTTTCATCATCTTGCGCAGTACCGCGTTCGAGTGAGAAATTGCAGGATTTTTTACGATATCGACGATAAGGGCAAGGTTGTTTCCATCATCGCTTTGAGGAAAAGGGATGAGCAAACCTATTACTGATGAAGCAGGCGCGGGGCATTTTAAATTCCAAAGTAAGCCCTCGTCAATCGGATGTCCTAAA
>JAHFFM010000003.1 GCA_023247935.1 Candidatus Omnitrophota bacterium
CATTGCCGCCGCCGGTTTTTTCAACACGGACCGCATGGTCACGGAATACGAAAAAAAGATCTGGGAATTATAACTAAATTGGATTTGCTGGTGAGCTAAGGTATTACTTCTTAGTGGTCTTCTTAAGAGAATTCAAAATATGCTCCACATCCCACACCTTTACGGTCCGGTCCATAGAGCCTGACGCTAAAAGCTTTCCATCGGGTGAAAATTTAATCGCTTTCACGGATTTTCTGTGGGCATTAATCGTGGTTAAAATTTCTTTATTTTCAATATCGTATAAATTGATCGTAGTGTCGTTCGAACCGCTGGCTAAAATTTGGGAATTGGGAGCAAAAGCAAGCGCGGTTACCGTTTCTTTATGGCCAGCAGCAGATTTCATAATGTGGCGCAAAAAGCCCGATCTGGGGTCCCAAGTCTTAAACATATTTTCAAAAGAGCCCATAAACACGTGCTTTAATTTATAACTGTCTTGAGCGTCCCAAATTTTGACCGTGCAATCATAAGAACCTGACGCCAAATAACGTCCATCCGGAGAAAAAGCAAGGCTGGATACGGCCTTGTGATGTGCGGTAAGCGTTTGGAGAGACTTACCCGTTTTTACATCCCAGATCCGGATCGTGGAGTCCCAATACCCCGCCGCCAGTGTTTTGCCATCCGCAGAAAAAGCCACCGACGTCACCCAAGTGCTCTGACTTTGGCTGATGGAATAAACGGAGCCTTTTTCTACATCCCAGAATCTTAACGTGTGATCCGCCGAACCCGTGGCAAAGATTTTTCCATTGGGAGACAAATCAAAAGCGGTGATCGCGCCGGCATGCCCTCGAAAAGCTTTAATAAAAATCTGCTCATCAACATCCCATAGCTTAATCGTAGCGTCATCGGAGGTCGTAAAAAGTGTTTTACCGTCAGGTGAGTACATAAGGCTATTGATTGACCCGTCATGCGTGCCACTCAAAAAACTTGCCAACTTTCCTGTGTTCATATCCCAAAAATTCACATAGGTATCGGCGGAGCCGCTGGCGAGCGTTTTGCCGTCCGGAGAGAAACCCACCGTGGTCACCCAGAATTCATGCCCCATCAAAACATGGATAAGACCGTTATGCTGAGTGGTCTGTAAATTGAGTCTCATATTTAAGGATAAAGCGGGGCCGGATGAATCGATTTTATTTCCTAAATTCACGATCTGGCCTTTTTTGGGTTTCTTATTTTCCTGGGTGCCCAACCCTGCTCCCGAATTTAAACGGATTTGACTGTTCGGATTGATATACACTTTATATTCGGGGTCTGAATTGATGAGATGCCCTTCTTGATCTTTGTATGATTCCACCGAGATCAATCGGACTGTAGAGAGTTCTTTATCATTCAACCCGATTTGGGAACGGGTCAGAGTGAGCGTTTCCCCCGGCGCTTTCACCGACAAGTTACGAATAATTCCGGCTTGATTCTTGCGCCCTTCAACGGCGAAGCGAATCACCACTTTCACGCTGGCTTTGTCCGTGATAACTTTTTTACTTGTTCTTAAAGGAATAGAAATCGTTGTTAAATTTCCAGGAAAAGATTCATCCGAACGCAAATGAATATAAGAACACCCTTGCGCATCATCGGAACTAAAGTAAGCGTTTAATTTCTTTTCAGTTTTTATATCGCTGGAATTTAAAGCGGCCAACGTAGGCTCTTGCGGCGTAAGCAGTTGTTGCGTCCCCTGCTTGGAAGCAGCCATCACATCGGCTCCGACCAATCTTTGGGTGATGGGCACAATAAGGGCCGCAAGAATTACGATGATTAGAAGGCTTGATCTTTTCTTCATTTTTTTTGGACTAGTCCATTAAATTGAAAAAAAAGTATACCCAACGACCTAATCGAAAACAATGGCCTGTGAAAAAAATTTAATAAAAATTCTTATGGATTTAAGATTCTTACGAAAATAAACCTATATTAGCGACTTCTTTTAGACCTGACCCGATCCATTTAAGCTTTTTTAAGCTTTATTCAAAAAATCTTTGGCTTGATATTGAAATCAGCAACTTTGGATGCTAGTATTTGCTACCATTTTAACTCTTCTTGTGTGTTTTGCCAACTTTTTTGTTGTAACTTATTGATAATAAATAACTTAGAATTGGATTGTTTTGTTTAAAATATTGAAAATTTCGCAACGAATTTTACGTCGCAGCCAAGACGTTCTATTTTCCTTTAATTTCCTGAATAAATTCTGGTCAGGCCAGCTAAATGGAAAAGCCATTTGTCTTTGTTACCATCGAGTGGATGACCCCGCTAATTTTCCTTTTCTTCAAAAATGCGGACTGCCCGTCATTTCTCCTGAAAATCTGCGCGCGGATATCCGGTTTTTAAAAAACATGGATTTTCAATTTATCACGTTTGAAGATTTACGGAAAAATCCGGGGCTCCATCCTTCTAAGCCCAGCGTAATTCTAAGCTTTGATGATGGCTATAAGGATAACTACTCCAACGCCAGGACTATCCTTGAAAACGAAGGGGTTCGCGGTGTTTTCTTCCAAACCACGGGAATCGTGAACGCCGAATCATTGTTATGGGCGCACACGATTTTCTGGCATTGCCGCGATAAAGAAAATTACCAAAAATTTTTAGCTGTTTGCCGGGAGTGTTTTCCGGAAAAAATTAGAGACATGGAAAACAGATCGCTTAATCTGGCTTATTATCTGACAGAGGAAGTCGGCCATTCAAAAGCGCTTCAGGCCTTGAGACTTGCTCAAGAGATATTTCCAAAATCTATCGAACGCGAACTATCCAATAAACTTTATCCCGACGTCAAAGATATTCAAGAAGCCCATGCCGCGGGTCATGAAATCGCCTGCCACGGGGATCAGCATCTTAAGCGCGAATCCATCAGCTGGGATGTTTTTGAAAATGATTTGCAGGTGTCTGTCGAAAAAATCACGAAATGGACGGGCCAAGCGCCTAAAACTTACGCTTATCCGCATGGCAATTTTTTTGAGACGGATAATGGAGTCGTTTCTAAATATTTCTCGCAGGTTGTCACGGTTCAGCAAGGCATCATATCCAAAGACGCGATGCCGCTTAATTTGAACCGGTTTTACTGGGCTGGCCCTCCCAAAAACGAGCTGCGCCGCAAACGCTGGCTTTTGACCGGAACCTGCTGATGAACAAACCATTGGTCAGCGTTATTCTACCGAATCACAATTACGGGCATTTCATCAGCGAAGCCATTCAAAGCGTCCTGAATCAATCCTATACCAATTTTGAATTGTGGGTGATTGATGACGGCTCCACCGATAACAGCCGTGAAATTATCGAAAAATGGTCGGTCCTTGCGCCCGAAAAAGTAAATTCCGTTCTCTCTGAAAAAAAAGGTTTATCTTTTGCCAGGAATAAAGGCTTGTCTGAATCCCGCGGCGAAATTATCGCTTTTCTGGACTCCGATGACGTTTGGGAACGCAATTATCTATCGGCGATTGTGGAGCATTTTGAAAAAAATAAGTCGTCGCAAGCGGTTTATACCAACGCTGAGGTTTTTGAAGCTTACACCAATCGGGTGCTTGGAAATTGGTTCGGACCCAATGCTAAACGCCGCTGTTTTTCTGGAGAAGTCTCGGATAAACTTTTTGTGCACGGCAATTTCATTCCCATTTGTACAGCCGCGATACGGCGCCAGGTCTTTGAATCAGCCGGAGGATTTGACGAAAAATTCCGGCTTGCGGAAGATTTGGATTTTTGGATTCGTGTTTCCATGCGCCATCCCATCGATTATCTGGATGAAAATCTGTGCCGCATCCGCCGGCATTCATGCAACGCTTCCTTTTTATACAGCAACGCATATCATGTAATGCGCGTGTATCAAAAAAATATTCAACTATTTCCCGAATTTACCCAATCTATCAACCGGAATACGGTTAACAAACGCTGGCATGAACTTTATTATGAAATAGGCCGCCACCTGACTTTAAGCGGTAAAAAGGGCACCGCGCGGTTATTTTTTAGAAAAGCGCTATGCTACCGGCCCGATATTTTCACTTTAAGATTCTGGCTTTATTATCCCCTAACCTACTTTTCTTATTTAAAACAAGTGATACGATTTCGCCTTGAGATCGTGAAAATGAGAAAACGCCTTGTTTGCGCAGCCGACTGAAAAAATTCATTTCCCGGCTTTAAACGGTCTTCGTTTTTGGGCTGCCTTCTTCGTCGTGATTCATCACATTGAACAAACCAAATCTTTTTTTAATTTGCCCAACAGCTTCACCGTCACCGCCGTAGACCATATCGGAGGCCACGGAGTTTCGCTTTTTTTTGTTCTGAGCGGGTTTCTAATTACTTATCTCCTTCTGGCGGAAAGCTCGCAAACCCAAACCATTCAATTAAAAAACTTCTACATGCGAAGGATATTCAGGATTTGGCCGCTTTATTATTTAGTGGTTGCGCTCGCGTTTTTCATTCTGCCCCTTTTTTATGGAACGCTTGGATGGAATCAAAATTTTCATACGGGCCTTGCGGTCAAACTCATGCTTTACGCGGCCATCCTGCCAAATGCCTGCTTAGCCTTCTTTCCGGAGGTGTTGGGCGCCAATCAACTTTGGTCCATTGGAGTGGAAGAACAGTTCTACCTTTTGTGGCCAATTTTGGTGAAATATTTCCGGTTAAATATCGTATGGGTGTTTTTGCTCATCCTTGGCGGGAAATCTTGCGCGAATATCCTATACGACTATTTATCCGCGCACCCCTCTTTCCTTTCCCATATCCCGCTCTTGAACGGTTCTATTGAGAAATTTCATCTATTGCTTCAAGATTTTGAAATTGAAAAATTGGCGATAGGTTCCATCGGGGCGTATTTACTTTTTGAAAACAAAAAAAACTTCTTAGACATTATCTATCATCCTGTCATGCTGGTATTGGCCTGCGCCGGGCTTGTTTTGTACACATTTTTTAATCTTCATATTCATTTTTACGGCGTGTGGCTGGGATTTATTTTTTTGATTATCTTGATGAATATTTGCCGGAAGCCGCATTGGCTGACAGACCATCCGGCCATTGATTACATGGGCAAAATTTCTTATTCGGTTTACATGCTTCACCAGCTCGTGATTTTGGCGGTGATGGGATTTGGAAAGAAACTATTTTCAGGCGCGTCGTTTCAGCTATTTCTTTATGGCCTTTCCTTGCCACTGACCTTCGCGGTGTCCATGGTATCTTACGAATTCTTCGAAAAACCATTCCTAAAGTTTAAGAACCGCTTTACAGTGGTGCCAAGCGGTTCTTAAACCTATTATTTTCCAGCCTTTACACCCCCCTAAAAAACCGTTAAAATACCGTTCTCTAATTTTCGACTTAGCCAGCAAAGATTTGTGCCCGTAGCTCTCCGCCAGAAAGCATGGCGGATTCGAAGTGAAGGCAAAAAGAATGTGCCCGTAGCTCAATTGGATAGAGTATCTGACTACGGATCAGAGGGTTGCAGGTTCAACTCCTGCCGGGCACATATTTTTTCAAGACTATGACGAGTTCAAAGTGATTAATGATCGGATATCTGTATCGAGTAAAGAATATTTTGACGAATTAAAAAAATTAACTGGTAGTCAGTAAGCTTGCTGAGAGAATCTATGAAGCCACCGTCCCAGCAAGACCTCGTGTTTTACTGGCCCCGGCTTCCTGTGGAGCCGGATTCTTTAATTTGTCAACCCTCACTTTTAATGGCATAATAGCAGCATGAATACTATGTTATTTAGCAGATCCGGCCGTTTGTTTTCTAACCCTTCAATGTTTGAAGGTATGTCTAGGGTTTTGGATATTCTCGGCAATCAGGATGTTTATAATGAAGACTTAACACCTCAACAAGCTGATAGCCAGGCACTTTACAGTGATTGGGCATCGGTTGGTGACCATCTGATTCTGGCGGCCCAAGAGCTAGCTTCGGATGTCAGATAACAATCCACCTGCTCAAAATAACCCTAATATTCCTCCAACAAGAGTAACAACATACACAGAGGTCAGCGGTCCTATCCCGCCCCCGCAGATTCTGCAGTAGTACAACAATATTGTTCCTGACGCAGCCGAGCGTATTCTTCACATGGCCGAAAAGCAGTCTGATCATAGAATGGCTTTGGAAAACAAGATTGTTAATTCGAATCTTGTGAAATCCTATTTGGGAATGATAGCTGGAAGTTCAATTGCAATTTTTGGATTGTACATTGCCAAGGAAATTGCAATTAACGGCAACCCCGCTACCGCTGGAATTATTGCCGCATTGGATCTGGGCGGTCTTGTATTGGTAGCTGTAACCAATACTAAGTCCCAAAAAAAAGAACGAGAAAAAAGACAAGAAACCTCTTCAGCTCCGCCTTCCGCAAAAGGGTAAGACAAAAGGTTTGCCCAAAGACACTAAAAGACCCTTTCGGCGATTTCTATAGAGCTTGATCAAAAGCAGGACTTTCTGGCGGGACTCTGGGGTTTGAACGGCGTCCAAACCGGGAAGCCATTCAGGACAAGGTCCACCCCGGCTCTACCTCAGCAATAAGGACAACATTTTTGGGACATCCTTTGGAGACATCCTTTTGGTTTTACGAATATAGTTAAAAAAAGGTATACTTTAATCGCCCCTTATGATGATACTCGGCTTCATGCCGTGCTCCTCGAAAGAGGACTAGTCCTAAGGGGTTTATTTTATTTATGTCGTTTCGATTTTGTTTCAAAGCTTAAAAGAGCCGCTTAAATTGCGTCTTCTAGTGGTTCCTGTGTGGCTCGGTTGCTTCTTGATGAAAAATAAATGATATTTTCTTCCGACTTGTGTAGCTTGAAATTCATTTCTCGAATAGCTTTAAATATCTTTTCTCGTATCTCCAGCGCGTCATCCTTAGCGTGAAACGTTTTAATACTTTTTCCGAAAGAAGGAAGTTCTTTTAGGTATTCATCAAAAGCCAACTCCTGCCGGGCACATTTTTTTAGAGTTTACGCCAGCGTTCTTGTGGCCACCAAATCCAATAGCCCTTTCCCTTGATGAATTGGCGCGGAACAAACCCCGATTGGCGACTATCCACACTCTTTTCAGGATTGTCACCAATTACGAAATAAGAATTTTGGGGTATTTCAATAACCTGGCCAGATTTTCCATATTGCCAATCTTCACGATTAGAATAAACTGTCGTTTTCAGAAATTGCGGTGTGTCCAGCAATTCCCCATTCACATAAATACGACCGTTCTCGATTTTCAATTTCTCCCCAGGCAATCCTACCACACGTTTGATGAAATCTTTTTTTTGGTCGACTTGATATTTGAAAACGATTAGGTCACCGCGCTTTGGGTCTTCAAACCGATAAATCCATTTGTTTGCAAAAAGCCTGTCACCCTTGAGAAGGGTCGGAGCCATTGAATCTGCTGGAATTTTATACGCTTGGAGAAAATAATGACGAATTGTAACGGTAAGACCGCCAGCAAGAATTACAGGAACAAGAAGCCAAAAGATAACAACGGTCAGAACTTTTTTTTGGCCAAATTTTTCAATGAGACTTGACGATTCTCCGTTCATTCTGACGGCTTGTGAGTAGGCATCATTTACAATCCATAAAGTTGCTAAACCTTCAAATACTCGTGAAATCAGCGGGCCAGCAGGTGCAATAGATTTCAAAATACCCCCAATAATTATAACGACCATAAAAAGACCAATGCCTTTTAACCATTGAGAATTATAAAATTGACCCAGCCCAGGAATGATTGAGGATAAAAACAGAGATAGGAAGGGTTGCTTCTTTCTTGGGGGTAGATTCAGTTGATGTGTTTCGTTGTATGTTTTGGCCGTATTAAAAGCGTCAAAAAGATTATAAACTGAAAAAATAATTGCGCCAATAAACATGATGATTGCGAGTATAAAGGGCAACTTGGAAGGAATTAAAAAGAACCATACAAAGAAAAATAAAACAGACAGGTCCAAAATGATTCCGACGAAAACGAAGAAAAGACCTTTTTGTTTACTGCCGCTGTAAAGCTGACCAATGCCAGCGCAAATCGAAGAAAGCCAAACTGCCAGCCAGGGTTCTTTTACGTTAGTTATTTGCATCCACACCTTCCATCTTATTTGTTCACTTTATGCAATAAGATACCATAGATTCAAATCAATAGAGGGGGGGTAATTTGCTTGTGGTTAAGTGGTAAACTTTCAAACGGGAGCGTCATAGGCCGTTAAGCCGCACACGCTTCCTGAAGCGACTCGACTTCGCGCAACCAATCATAGATTTGGTTCCAATTCAGGGTGCTTTGGCACACTTTTTTGGGCTCGCACTCACTCCTTCGCGCCTCGTATCTGGGGCTATTTTTATGAAAAAAGTTTTTAGGTTTTCCCGGCAGGAGTTGAAAGAATCACCGACGCCCTGCTAATATAAGCGGCGTAAAAATGCCGCTGCCTTACAGCGCACTGCTGAACTCAACGAAAGGTTTATTTGGACTGGAAACGTTTTACAAAATTCACATTTTTAATTCTGCTATTCGTTTTCTCCTTTTCTGAGCTTGTCTGGGCTGAACCGGATCTTTCGCGGAAACCTAAGCTCTTTAGCCCCGATTCCTTTTGGAATAAAAAACTGTCAGACAATGAATCAATTGACCCCAGCTCCAAAGAGCTTGTAGAGGATCTTGTCAAACAGAGTCAGGTTCAAATTAGCGGAATGAAAAATCCCTGGATGAATACGAAACAATACTGTACCCCGCTCTTTATCGCGGACTCCTCAACCCCGAAATTTCCCGTGACGATTTACACGCTTTCAGGAAAGCCAAGAACTTGGACAACGCTCTATCAAGAAGCGCAGCGCGGGATCCCCATCCCCTCGAACGCGCTATCAGCGGCTGGAATGGATGGCCATATCACGATTTATGACAAGGACGCTGATGTTTTGTATGAATTTTGGCAGTTCTGGAAAGTTGATGGCAAATGGCAAGCCAGTTGGGGCGGAATCCTGAGAGACGCCTCAAAATCCAATGGAATCATGCCCACTGTGAAGAGCGTAAACGGGCGGAATTTGGAATATTGGGGAGCAACTGCGACAGGACTCCCTACCATTGGCGGCACGGTACTCATCGAAGAACTAAAAACCGGAAAAATTCCCCATGCTTTGGCAATCGCCATTGGCACTCCTCAAGATACCTATGTTTGGCCGGCCCAGCGCGGGGATGGCACGCCTTCGGGAATCATTCCTGAGGGCACCCGATTTCGGTTGAAGCCTGATGTCAAAATAGATCCCAATTGGCCGCCGCTTACTAAAATGATAGCCGAGGCGGCTCGCGATTATGGCATTGTCATTCGGGATAAAACATTGTGCGTTCTGGTGTTTAGTGGAGAAGACTACACGCAATATGGGGTAAACCCCTATCCCCATTATTTAGGCGGTTTAAACACAGACGATGCCATGGAAAATGCCATAAAACTATTTCCGTTTGATCAGCTTGTGGCCTTAAAAAACTCCGGCTTGCCAAAAAAATCAGGCCGCATGACGCCCATGGATGGAGACATGACTCCCTACACTCCCTCGATAGAGTTTTTGCAGGAACGCGATTCGCTTTTGGCTTATTATCGAACGATAAATAATCAGACTGCAAAGGATTTACAGGCGAAAGTCCTTGTGGGTTTAATCAGTTATCGTCTGGATTACATTGAAAATGAATTGATTCGTCGAAAAAAATTGAACGCAAACCAAAAAACGGAGATTGTTTCAGAGGAAATAGAGGAAGGCCAAAAAATTGAAGCTCTTAAACAATTGCAAAAGCGATTCAAAAAAACAAAATTTTCCTCAAGGCAGGAAAATTATTTGGCGCCTTGGGTGGATAGAAAACTCTACAAATACAAATTAAAGGCAAATGGCATCCCTAGAGCTGCTCCCGATCTACCATCAGAAGTTTAAATATTATCCCGCCTCCAGTGGTAAAATAACAGGCGGTTAAATTAAAATTCACTTTACCCATATTCAATAAAGGAGATACTTCCATGTCCGCTTCCAATAAATACACCCCCGAAGGTTACCGTTCCGTTACGCCAAGTCTTTCGTTTAAAAACACGATGAAAGCCATCGAATTTTACAAAAAAGCGCTGGACGCCAAAGCGCTCACCGTTTTCCCCTCTCCGGACGGCAAAAGCACCATGCATGCCACCATTCAAATCGGCGATTCCATCCTCATGATGGGCGATGAAATGAAATATAAAAGCGCCGAATCGCTGGGCAGCTCGCCGGTGAGTTTTTTTATCTACGTGCCCGATTCGGATGCATCTTTTAAACACGCCGTGGACGCCGGATGCAAAGTCGGGATGCCTATTGAGGACCAGTTTTGGGGAGACCGCTGCGGGCTGGTGATAGACCCTTTTGGTTATTCCTGGATGATTGCCTCGCGCAAGCATGAATTATCACACGAAGAAGTCCGCAAAAACGCCGAAGCATTTTTCGCGAACGCGGGAAAACAGTAAATAAAATTCAACGCGGGAGGATGAATATGCGGCTTAAAAAAACTTTTGCTTTTTTATTCCTAATGCTGATTTGGCAGCCTTTCGCGTCTGCCGAACTCCCCAAAACCGAAACAAAGGTCATTGACCATGACCCTTTCGGGATATGGCAGACCAAACGAAAGGATTTTGAGCAGTGTGCCAGTCACGGGGTAAAAGTGATTTATATGCCGCAAGAAAATACCTTTTTTACCTACTGGATTCCACCTAACTACAAATCCGGGCGCGTTCTGGTCTCTGTGCACGGCACAGGCGGAAATCCTTATATCGCCATGCGCGATGAGTTAAATGACGCTGAAAAATATGATTACCTGCCGATTGCCGTAAGCTGGTTCTCGAAAAAGAGGGGATTTTTTCCTGGCAAAGATCTTTACCGGAATATTCTTCAGGCGTTGAATTTTATTCAATCGGAAACCGGCAACAATCTTTCGGCGGTGGCTTATACAGGCTTCAGCCGCGGGTCAGCCGTGAGTTATGAGGTGGCTTATCTGGATGCGAAATCCGAAAATGTGTTTGACCTTTTTATATCGCATTCAGGCGGTATCCCCCTGGATATGCGGGTGGAATCTCGCAATCCAGATTCCAAACCTGACGCTTTCTTTTCTCAACTGACGAATGGAGAGCTTGGAAAAGACGCGTTTAAAGGCAAAAAATTTTTCCTTTATAGCGGCGATAAAGACGAACAATGGGGCGCTACCATGAGCCTCCAAATGGAAAACGCCAAAAAGCTGATCGAGACAAATTCGGGACAAGTATTGGAATGGGCGCGGGACCCGAATGGCGGCCACATGGGTTATCTCAAAAACCCAGCGCTCAAAGAAAAAGCGATCCGGTATTTTATAAATTCAGCTTCTTAAGCGATGGATCCATTTTCATCCCGGTCCACTCAATCTGAAATGCTGGACACGGATTTACCCGCCAAAGACGTTCTTGATTCTTTGAATTTTATGATTTTCGTGAATACTTTTTTTGGCGGAAAAAGAACCGTTTTAAACTATTTCGAAAAACACGGGACGCCGGAGAAATTCTCGGTGCTTGATTTAGGCTCGGGAGCCGGAGACATCCCGTTTGCGCTGGCTCGTTGGGCCGCCAAAAGAAAAAAAGAAGTCCAAATAACCGCCATTGATTTAAACCCGCATTGCCAGGCTTATGCCAAAACCCGATTCGCCTGCCCGCAAATCAAATTTATAAGGCATTCCGCCTTTGATTTGGATACGCTCGGCCATTTTGATTACATTATCTCCTCCATGTTTTTTCATCATTTACCGGATGAGGAAATTGTCCGGCTTTTGGATATTGTCCGGCGGCACAGCCGGAGAGGCTTTCTCATCAGCGATCTTTATCGCTGCCGGCGAAATTATTGGGGAGCGCTGCTGCTTGCGGGTTTAACGTTTAAAAAAGTAATCATCAATGACGCGGCTTTGTCCGTACTTCGGGCGTTCAAAGAAAAAGATTTTATGAATTATCGCAAAAATTCCAAGGTTTCATTCGAAATTCAAAGACATCCTCTGTTTCGCGTGGTGATGAGCCGCCATGACCTCCGTCCTGATTGAAGGAGGCGGTTTAGCCGGGCAGGTTTTGCACCGGGAGCTTTATCTTAAAGGAATCGCTTCGCGCCTTGTCGAAAAAACAGCTTTTCCGAGGGAAAAAGTATGCGGCGGCTGCCTTCAATGGGATAGCTGGGAGTATTTGAATTCCATTTTTGCTTTGCCGAAAGACATCCGGATCATCCGAACCATCGCTCATTTCTGGAAAGGCAAACAAATTTCTCGAATTACTCTCTCTCCTCCCATGGTTTATGTATCGCGCTATATTTTAGATGAGACTTTGAATCAACAGCAGCAAACTTTGGACTTTGACCCGAATCATGCCGTGCGAGTGCTTGCTTCAGGAATAAGTTCTCAAAAAAATAAAGGCGATTGGCTGGGTTTTCAGGGTTGTAGCCGGCCGGTGGACGAATTAGAAATGCATTATGGGCGAAGCGTTTACCTCGGCCTCTCTCCGGCGTCCGACACTCAAAGCCATATGGCTTTAATCGTTAAAAAATCCTTTTTTCAAAATACGGAGCAATTAAAAAATTATGTCCACGATGAATTGAGGCTTGATATCGAAATCTCAAAAGGCACTCAAAGTATTTCTTATGATTTTTTTCCTTCTCGCTCTTCCCAAGAACTTGCCGTGGGAGACGCCATGCTGGCAACACAGCCTTTCTTGGGCCTTGGCATGAAACATGCCATTCAATCCGCGCGCCTCATGGCTGATTTGATTGCTTCTGATAAAACGGATGATTACCACGCCGTTCATAAAAAAGTATTCCGTAAATACCATTTGGCAAACCGAATTTCAGGCAGAATTTACGACTCTTCTTTCCAAAGCCTATTCAGGCTGTTTGTGGGAAACTCTCTGTTGGTTTCCAAAACATACCACTGGCTTCACAAAACCCATCCCTGACCCTTCCTTAGGCTTCCTATTGAAGAAAGAAGCGCTAACTTTGAAGCGCTCCCAGGAAATTTTTTAACAGCTTTTCTTCTTTGGTGCCGCTGGAAGACGCGGGCTGCTGTTCTCCTTGGCCTTTATTGAAAAAGTCACCCAGCAATTGCTGCGCTTTTCCCGCGGCAAACCGGGTGGCGATGATGTTTAAATCCGGGAAAACCTGTATGGACGGTGCCTGCCCCGTCACAAGTATGGGGATTTCAATTTGACCTTGCGTATTGGCAAGCACGCTGATTTCCGAGACACTTTTGAGAATAGCCGCCGAAATTTCAGGCGCCATTTGAAGGGATGCCGCGGCTTCCACGGCTCCTCCCAAACCGGCATGACCATTTCCAACAATTGAAACATAATCCGTGGCCACCCGCAAATTTTGGAATGGAATTTGGCCGTTCTGCGCCTCAAAAGAAAAATCCAGAGGATGCATCAAAGTATGAGGCGCGAAAAGCTTCTCTTTATAATTTGGAGGCAATTCGCTCTCAAGCTTTGAAGCGATGCCCGGAATCACGGATAATTTTTCAAACACTTGCTTCGCCAAATTAAAATTAAAAATGACCCCGTCTTTTAAAATAACACGGCCCTTGCCGTTCAAAGAGCGTGAAATTTCAGGCCAGCCAAGTCCCGAGCCGTTTCCCTCAAAATCTAAAGATAAATTTCCGCCCAAACGCGGCGCGTTAGGAGAGCTTGCGGGAATGGCGTCGGACAAGGAAACATTCTTGACGGCAAGCTTCACCTGAGAACGCGCATTTGAAGACTGAAAACCGTTCACCGCGGCGTCGAGATTGATTTGCCCTCCGGCAAAGCTGGCAGACGAATCCCGAACCTTCAGGTTTCCGCCTTGCGTATCCATATTCAAAAAAACCGTTTCAAACGCCGAAGGAATGCCTGCGAGAGAGATTTTGGCGTTGTTCAGCTTCACATGAGCTTTTAAATCGGCCAGTGCGCCCAAATCCACCTCTTCCAAACGGATATTCAAGCCGCCTTGCGGGTTTTCTCTGAATTTAAGATTTCCTAAAGCGGGAAAGGCCTGGGCAGCCGAGGCAAAATTCCACCGGCCCAAATTCGTATCCAAATCAAAATTTTTCAAAAACCCTGACTGCCCGGACCCTGGCAGCAGCAATTCCCCGCTCACTTCCACGTTTTGATCCGCACTAAATACAGACGCCAGCACTTCGAATAAAAAAGATTTATTTAAAGAAAAATTTTTAATCTCGACATCAATATTGTCTATGGAAAAATCCATAGGATTTGAAGGGCTCAAATCTTTATAAACCACTTTGGCTTTTTGCACGCGGATGGAATCCACGGAAAACGCCAAAAATTGTTGAGCCGCCGGCGACGTTTCTTTGGCAGGAATACCCTGATTAGAAGCCCGGGTCGGCCCTACAGCTACCCCGCCCACGCGCATGAAGCCATCCGCGCCGCGCTCGATCTCAACATAAGGCTTCACAATAAAAATAGAGGCTACTTGGATATTTTTTTGCAAAAGCGGCATCAAGCGGATAACTGCCGCCACTTCCCCCACCTTCGCCAAGGCCTGATGGGAAGATTTGCCGTAAACAGCAATTCCTTGAATACGAAAAGCCAGACCCTTATTGAACCCTAAAGATAATTTTCCAAGTTCAACCTTTTTTCCTAGCGCTTCTTCTATTTTCTGAGCTACGACAGGCCTGTATTTGTCCACATTGAATGTGGCGAGAAAAATACCAATGCCCGCCATCACAAGAACCAGCAAAAAAAGAAAGATAAAAATAAATTTTTTCATATCGGTATCCTTAAAAAAAGAGTCAGGCCCTACACATCAAGGCCTGACTCTGAATTTTATACCAAATACCTACTTAACTTCAATAACTGCTTGAGGCTGCGCTTGAGGCTGCGCATGCACCGTGGCGGAGAGGGATTCACATAATTCGTCTTTGGACCGTAATCAAACGGACGCCATCGTCCCCGCAATAAAAAAAGCTGAAAACCCCAAAAAAAGTCTTTTGAATTTCATTGTACCCCCCTCATTAGGATTAGATTTAGCGCGATAGTATCAAAAGAATGATTAGATTCTAATAAGAATAAAATTAGAATCTTCTAAGAATGGAATTTCCGCCGAAACTTTTTTCTTCCCGATAATGCGTTTGCAGATATTCATCGAGCAGTTTGCATCCATCGGCACGGCGGGACGCGTTAGGTTCTCCTTCGCACCGGCCGTCTAAAAGTTTTCTTTCCACCACGATCGGGATCTTCTTACGCTCAAGCTCCGCCATGATCTCCCGCTGCGCGTTTTCCGTATTCACCACTCCGCGATGCATTTCCTGATACTTGGTGGCGCTTTTGGTGAATGTCAGAAAATAAAAAAGCGGGTCTCCGTAACAAACGCGGTCATGGCGTGTACTCCCCACGAATATTTCTTCGCCGGGCGATGCAATCTCGCGGACATACTGAATCGCAAGCTCATAATCTGAAATTTCCTGCTTCTGGTTCCCGTCGCCGGGCAAAAACCCGATATGCCGGGCGCGGTCTGCATTCAAATAAAAAAGCTTTTTTGGAAAAAAAAGCAGGGATCCTCGCGTCAAAATGCCCGGCGCGAGAAATGCGCCCACAAGCGCGATAACCAAAAACAAAAGAACGATTTTTTTCCTTTCAACTATAGAAGCAAGAATCATAGAAAAAAGAACTGTGGAAATAAGATAAGCCGGTAAAAGATGAACCGGATCCGGGCGAAAACGGGCCTGACTCAGAAAAAGACAGCCCGCGATAACGAGTGAACATTTCGGCCAAAATCTCTGCGAATGTCCCGACGTCTCTTTAGGCCTGTGCCAACCCGCAAACAAAAACAAAATCGAAAAAATAAGTGTCAGGGGCGTGAAATAATAATAAAACATCCGCTCCGATAAAAAATCGCTCGCGAAAACCGGCTGTGGATAGGGCAAATAAGCATAAGGAGGGTAAATCCGCATCGGAAACCAGACTAAGTCAAAAAATAATTCCTTAAAAGGAACAGAAAGCGCTAAATAAATAAAAAGCGGGCAAACGCTGACAAAAAAACCTGCCAAAAATTTTCGCATATCCCCTTTTTGGCGTTTGGCGGGGTCGTGGCATAAAGCGAAAGTCGTAAAAACCGAAAGAAACGCATAAACTCCTATATCTTGCCGGAATAAAACACAAAAACCCGCGCAAGCTCCAGATAAAATGGGCAAAAATCTTCGCGGGCTGGATATCGAAGATATGGCGCGAAGGCAAAAATAGATTGAAAGGACCGAAAAAAGAACGGTCGAAGGCAAAGAGCCCGCCACATGAGGAAATCGTCCGACAATAACAAGCGACATCAAGGCGGATAATAGCCCGAGAGGAATGGATGTTGCTAATGCCGCTATAGCATAAAGCCCTGTGACGGCAGACGCCCAAACCACGCATTGCCACACCCTTTCCACCAAAAGATCTGACCCGAAAATTTTAAACAACCCCGCCAAAACGTAAAAATGAGCCGGCGTCGAAACAACCATGAAATCTTTGTAGGGGATGTCTCCGGATAAAACGCGGAATGCGCCGTAACTAGCCGCCCCGTCATCCAAATATTCGATATGAATATTGCAGCCTACAAGGAGATAAAAAAAAGAGATGAAAAAAACCAGGATCCCGGCGCCGCGCAGGCTCATTCCGGACACAACTTATTTTGTTTAAAAAAAATTAACATGGAAAAAATCGAGACCACCCATAAACTGATCACAAAAAATCCCATCACAAAGGTATTTGCGAACCAGTAAATATTTCCCACGGCGCGCGCGAAAAGAACCTGTAAAAGGATAAAATAAAATGCCCCTCGGCAGGACATAAAACTCAGTATATTTTTCTGCGCTTTTCTTTTTTCCGTCATAAGCAGCTGGCTCGACAAAGCGTTGGCAAACAAGGCCGGATAAAAGAAACAGGATATAGCCATTTGGTCCTTTGTATTCCACAAAACAACAAAACCATGAAACACGCCAAAAAGAATAATGGAGGAACTCAGGATATTGCAAAAATCATCCAGTTTTTCACCAAAAAAAGAAGCCTTCTGTTTTTTTCGAGCTAATGAGCCGTCGGCGTGATCCACCACAGCCCACATATAAAAGAAAAATAAACCGGCAAGCGCAAATGAAAAACTTCCGACCGCAAAAAAAGCCGAGGATAAAATAGCCGGAAAAATCGAACATAGGGTGACCTGATTCGGCGTGACTTTTGTCTTGGAAATCAGAAATGCCAAAAAATTCGCTGGCGGCCGGTGAATCCACCGGTCAATCCGAGTGTCCAAAAAATAAATTTCGGAGTTCCGGAGCCGGGCGGACTTTTTGAATTCCGCATACCGATAAATCCCCAGCACCATAAACCCAACAACCGTCCACAAAAGCTGCCTGAACCGCTTCATCAAACTAATGCTCACGCCCATTGCTGGCTCAAAACCCATCAATCCTACGAACAATGCCATGGCCCCTTCCTGCACCCCCAAATTCATGGGAACAAAAAAACTTCCTGTCCGGACAAGCTGCAAAAGCGCCTCCAGCATCACGCCTTCAAGAATAGAAATATTCGCTCCGGCCAGCTGACAGAAGAAATAAGTTTCAAGCCCGCCGAAAATCCACCCCATCCAATTAAAAGCCACGCCGCTCCAAAATAAATCACCGTGGTTCGAATAAAAATACTTGATCCTCGGATTGATACTTTGAAAAGCGCCCTTTTGCTGGATAAAAAGAAAGCCGGCAAAAATAAAACAAACCACAAAAAGCGCCGCCGCGAGCTGAAAACGAAAAACCGCGCTGATATCCAGCAGAGCAAAACACAAAACAGCCCCCATAAACATAAAAACGGCCTGAGAGATCAAGATGGAAGTTTTGGCGATCACCGTGCTTGCGGCAGCCTCATCCATCGGTAATTTAAAACGTTTCGCCAATAATCCCGCTTTGACAGGCTCTCCCCCAATGTCCACAAACGGCGTGACATTGTTAACCGCCTCACCGGCAAGGCGAATCCAAAACAATTCAGGAAAAGAAACGAAGGAAGAATATTGAGGACAAAACAAAAGTCTCCAGGAAGTCACATCCCAGATAGTCATCACAGGATAAAAAAAGAAAACTGCGACGGAAACCAACCCCATCCGGTGAATCGTGCCGGAAATCTGGGAAATTCCAAAGGATTGAACGACATACCACAGCAGAACGGCGCCAGCAAAAAAAGCCAGCCCTTTCCAGTATCGGATTATTTCCAAACTTTCTGAAGGTCCTTTCGGGTATCCGGCTCGTCGGCGTAAGCCGTCTGCATGAGAATACGGTGAACGTATTCCCCGCCCAAAGTCGGGTCCTTTTCCACCGCGGCGTCAATAGCTTGCATGTAATAACTGTAAGGCTTCATCAAATACACGTCATGCTTGCTTAAATTTCCCATAACCGAAAGAACGTAAATCTCCTTATCGCCCGTGGACATTTCTTTCCAGTCAGCGCCGGTTTTTAAATTTTTGTTTTTTGCTTTCGCGGCATCATCGGGAACAGGAGAAGACTCTTCGTTTCTATCAGACGCTTTCTCTTCCGGTTTTTCTTGAGGTGCTGGAAATAAGCTGACACTGACAAGAACCGGATCTTTTTCTGCGTTGATTTTGGATTCCGCTTCTTGAGCTTCCAAAATCATCTTTTGAGCGGATTGCCTCTTATCCACACTAAAACTCTTTTGCGGTTCCACTTTTTCCGGTGGAATGGCTTGCTGAGGGTCCATACGTTTTTCCGGATCAAGCGCAGACTTTGGATGAATGATGTTAGGAATCCAGGCTAAAAGATACCCGCGGCGGAAATCCATAGGCGCGTATGTTTTGAGTTTTGGCTGCGAAACTTTGGGAGCAGCGGCTTTTTTGACGCCCTGTTTACGGTTAATCTCTTTTTCCAAAAAATCAATTTTACCGTTGAGAATTTTAATTCTGTTCTCTGTTAAATAAGATAGGTTCTCTTTATTTTGAGCCAACTGGTCTCGCTCCTGCTTAAACCGAAGCAATAAAGCCTCATTTGCAGACGTGTTCATTTCCGTATCTGTTGGACGGTTAAGAGGGGTTATTTTGCGAGAGGCAAATACATCCGCACTTTGAAGGAAAAAAAAGCCAAATAAAAGAAAAAAACTGAGGGCTTTTATATTGGGAAAACGCATTAAATTTATTGTAACCCCAAGTATATTAAGAGGTCAAGTGGCCTACTCCAACCTTAAAGCTTCCAAAATGTTTCTAGCTTCAGGTTCGGTTTGATAAAGATAAGAAGCCAGGGCAATCACGCTGTCATCCGCGCGCAATTCAGGCTTTTCCGTGAATAATTTGTCCAAAGCGTCCACATAGGCATAAAGCGACTTTCGCATGGGCACACGCTGGCGTGCCAGCATTTCCATGGCTTCGGACACGTATTTTAATTTGTCCTCATGAACCATGGTGATCCACTCCGCACCCGTGAAAGCGGTTTGGACGGAATTAATGGTTTTAGAAGGTTTGTCCACAAATTCCGTTCCGGTAACTCCAAATTCCAAATTCCGCTTCCACCGGTCAATGGCGGCCCTGGCTTCCGGATCCCGTTCGTAAATGATGACCGCTAAAACGTCAGGCGGGCTTGAGGCGGACTCTTCGGGATGCGCCAGAAAATATTCATCCAAAATAAAAATGTATTTCTGGTACGATTCTTTTACCGGGACATTTTGATTTCTCAAATAATCCATCGCCGTCAAAACAAAATGGATTCTCCATTCGGAGAGTTGAAGCAGCCATTCCCTCCCCGTGAGCGAAGGAATTTTCTTTTCGTGGGCTCCTTTTCTTTTTTTGTCCAAGAAATCCATCCTCATCTTTTTGGCTTCTTGAAATTCTCTTGGACTCACTAAATATTTTTTCTCCAAGTCATCCAGCGCTTCCAGAGCGGAATCCACCCGGCCCATTTTTTCCAGCGTTTCCACCAGCTTAAAACCGCTCAAAACGCGGGTAGGCCCTCCGACGGAATAAGCTTCCCGGTAAGAGGCTTCCGCTCTTTCATATTCAGCTTTGAGAAAATGTCCGTTTCCTTTTTCAAGATAATACCAAGGATAACTTTTGTCATCGCGGGCCGGGACGCGCTCCTCCTCGTATTTCTGCTCTTTTTCTCGAGCGGTTTCGCCAAAAAATACGCTTTTAGGATTAACGGGAATGGGAGAATCCCATGCATAAGAACTATTGGCGGCTAAAACGGGGGATTGAAAAAAAATAAAGGATAAAAAAAGAACCAGCCTGGAAATCATGGAACGGGTAGCGCCACCGTAAATGTCGTTCCCTTGCCTAATTCACTTTGAACAGCGATCGAGCCATGATGCTTTTTGATGATGTCATGCGTGATACTGAGCCCCAAACCCGTCCCCTGTTCCGCACCTTTGGTCGTGTAAAAGGGTTCAAAAATTTTTGCCATCACTTCCTTGGTCATGCCACAGCCGGTGTCCCAAATATGCACTTTGACCAAACTTTCCGAATACTCGGTGCGGATCGTAATCTCGCCATACTTGTCTCCGATAGCCTGAGACGCGTTGACGATGAGATTTAAAAAAACCTGGGACAATTGCTGGGAATTGCAGTGGATTTTAGGCACGTCCCCATATTCTTTTTTAATGCTCACCTTATTTTTGACCGAATTCCAAACAATACCGATCACGCTATCAATAATCGCATTCACATTTTCTTCGTTCGTGATTCCTTTATCTGAACGGGAAAACATCCGGATATCAGTGACAATTTTTGTCATGGATTCGGCGCAACGTTTTCCCTGTTCGATAAATTCGTTAATCTCTTTCATGTTTATACCGGATTCACTTAAATTTAATTTACTGAATTGGGTCTCAAGAAGGGAAAAAACAAGTTTTACCGCGGAAAGAGGGTTGTTAATTTCGTGCACAATGCCGGCTGTCAAAAGACCGATGGTGGCAAGCTTATCTGATTGGGTTAATTGGGTTTGAGAACGCAGCAGGTCTTCGTAAATACGTCTCATATCTTCCATGGCCAGCTTCAGAAGCGCCTCGTTGGCTTCCAGCTCGATGCCACTGGACTGAAGTTTTTCCACAGTTTCCGAGAGCTTTGATTCTAATTCGTGTATTTTCTTCTGCAGGGCGTCCGGAGACTCAGGATTCATGAAAATAGCGTAAAACGGGCGGGGACTATAGTCAATCTTAATATGCTATACTGTGCGTTTATGATCCAAAAATGGGGATGAGTTGTGGGTAGTGAGTCGATAGGAGAATGTATGAAAAAATATTTCTTTTTATTTTTAGCTTCCTGTTCCTTATTTCCCGCTAATTCTTTATGGGCCGCCGAAGCCAAAATGGCCGTCACGGGAATGAAAGGCGACTGCCAAATTTTAAGAGAAGACGCCAGTGTGGCTGCCAAAATGGGCGCTGAATGCCAAAAATCGGACGTCATCAAAACCGGCGAAGACGGCCAAATGGACGTGACTTGGAACGGCCGCCTGGGCTGCCGCGTATTGCCTTCCACCGAATTGGCTTTAAAAGACACCAATCGTGACGCCATGGTCGTGGAAGTAAACGCCGGAAACATTATTTTAAACGTCAAAAGCCTTCCCAAAGAATCCACTTTTCGGGTGGAATCCCCCACCGCCGTCGCGACTGTCCGTGGCACCCAATTTTGGGGCCGGGTCGAAAACTCCGACCCCTTAAATCCGGTCACCACTTTCGCTGTTCGCAAAGGCAAAGTGGAAATTATGGATAAAAACTCTTCTCAAACTTTCTTCATCAAGCCCGGCTATGCGCTGGATATTCCAAAAGAACTGAATGCTTCGCCAAAAATACGCAAAGCGCTCCCCGTAGAAATGGACACGATGGCACAGGCGGACAATATCAAAGCCGACATGTAATGGCAAAAGTAGTTCTTCTGGCCGCGGGGCGAGGCAAACGTTTTGGCAAACGCACCAAACGGCTCCCGAAATGCCTGATTCCTTTGGACTCCAAAGGCAAAAACCTGCTCTCCCGTTATCTAGACGCGTTCCGTGAGTTAAAATTACTCGACATCACTGTGGTGGTGGGCCATGAAAAAGAGCAAATCGTTTCCGAATGCGTGGAAAAAGGCCGCGGCCTTTCCATCCGGTTTCTTGAAAACCGTGAATATCAAAGAGGCAGCATCGTTTCACTTTTTACCGCATCCGGAGAAATGACGGATGACTGCCTGGTCATGGACGCGGACGTATTTTTCGAAGCGAATTCCCTGAAAAAAATATTAAAAGCCCGGAAAACCTCTTTTCTTCTCGATCCCCGCTCCCGGTTTACAGGCGAGGAAATGATGGTGATGGCGAAAAACAAACGGCCTGTCCGCGTGGCCAAAACCATAGACCCGGACCTTAAAATCTTGGGAGAAGCCGTCGGTTTTTTGTTCGTGAAAAAAAAAGACGCGAAATCCCTGGCTCATATTTTAAAACAAATGATTTCGGCCGGAAAAAAAGACGTGGAATATGAAGAATCTTACAACGAATTGATGAAACAAAAAGTTTTCAGTTACGAAAAAATTTCAGGCTTCTGGACGGAAATGGACTTTGAAGAAGACCTGGAAAAGATAAGGGTGAGGATGAGCTGTGGGTAGTCACAACTCATCCCTCATCCTCAAACTTTAAACGTATACTCTTTCCCTGCTTCGCGTTCGTTGTCAGGCGGATAGTTTTTTCTCTTGTCTGCGAAATACTTTTCGCGCCATAAGCCGTCGCTTTGACAGTTATATGTTAGATATAAATTTCTTCTCTGTCGGTTAGTTAGATTTGGTTTTGATTGATGCGGCACGTAGCAGTCAAAAAAAGCAACGTCTCCCGGTTCCATGGGATAAGGCGTAAATTTCACGCCCTTCAATTGATCTTCGGTTAAGGGTTTCCATTTTTCGCCAAGCATTCCCCGTTTATGATGGCCGGCAGACAACTCCAAGCATCCGTTTTCGAGAGTGCTTTTATCAACCGTCACCAGAACCGAGATAAAATATGGCGCATAATCATCCCATCCCGGCTGAATATCCTGATGCGGCGCGAAACCTCCGCCGCCCGGAAGTTTAAAATTGATTTTTTCTTTAAAAAGCACTGCGGGTCCTTCCAAGAGTTCGGCCACTCGACCCGCCAAGCGGGGTTCATCGACAAATTGGCGCATCACAGGATGATAATCCGCGAATTTTTCAATGCGGGATAAAACTTTTTTGTCTTTTTCGAGAAGGCTAGTTTCCAAATAAAACATTTCCTGCCCGAAAATCGGGCCGCGCGCCACGAGTTTATCCATCCAATCGGAAAGTTTTTGGATCTCAGAGGCATTATACATCGCGCGCACGACGACAAATCCATCCCGCTCAAAATTGGAAAGTTCCTCTGCTGTAAAAAAACTTTGAGTCATAAGTTCTCCCGTGTGTCATTGCGAGGAGCGAAGCGACGAAGCAATCTCTGCGCAGAGATTGCTTCGTCGCTTCGCTCCTCGCAATGACAGCATTATTATAAACGAGACAACCACTCAAACGCCATGTCCGCCTGAACACGCGCATCATGAACGCAATCCGAAATGCCGGTGCCGCGATAAGAAGCTCCGGTAAGATACAATCCCGGAAAACGTTGAACTTTAGTTTCGATAGCGGCCACCAGAGAAGCGTGGCCGACTTTGTATTGTGGCAAAGCTTCCGTATGCCGGTGTAAAGTGGAAAAAATCGGCTGCCCTTTTATTCCCAGAAACTCGGACAGTTCTTTTTGGGCGGTTCGGGTTAATTCCTGATCGGACATTTCAAAATATCTTTTTCCAAAGGCTCCGCCCACAAAAACACGAAAAAGCGCGTGCTCGGAAGGCGCGCGGCCAGGAAATTTTTTATCCACAAACGTGCAAGCCATCAGCGACTTTTTTTCAGCGGCAGGCACCACAAATCCAAAACCAT
Source organism: Candidatus Omnitrophota bacterium (assembly GCA_023247935.1). Classification (GTDB taxonomy): domain Bacteria; phylum Omnitrophota; class Gorgyraeia; order 2-02-FULL-51-18; family 2-02-FULL-51-18; genus JAHFFM01. The sequence goes on from JAHFFM010000003.1 coordinate 23,857, forward strand.
TTAAAGAATGAGAAATGGCTTGCCGCGGATACGCGAAATAAAGCGTGGCTACGGATTCATAACTGATTTGATTCAACTTTTCCGAAAGCGCCGGCTCAAATGGATGAATCAGAGGAGAAACCGCTTTCGCTGGCAGCGCGAAACAAATTAAATCAGCCGTCAAAACCTGTCCGCTTCTTGCCGTTATTGTCCATTTTCCGGAAACCACGTCACGATATAATTTTTCAATTTCAGTGGCCATATAAAAAGTATTTGCCGGAAGAGAGTCGGCAAGCGCGCGAGTCAAAGTTTCCATCCCCTTCTTAAAAGACAAAAATAAACTGTACCGAACACCGCTGGTTTTTTCAGGAACGGCTTTGCTTTTGGCCGTTTTTTTGAGACCCAAGATGACGCTCCCGTACTTTGCTTCCAATTCCTTAAAACGTGGCATGGTATTTTGCATGCTGAGCTGTTCCGGGTCGCCTGAATAAACGCCCGCGATCATCGGCTGGCCTACGCACTGGAGCGCTTCTTTTCCAAATCTTCTTTCTATAAAAGAAGCGATGCTCTCGTCTTCACCGACTTTGGACTTCGGCAATCCCATTTCCATTAAAACCCGCGCCTTTCCCTGCCACGAAAAAAGAGGGGATTTCAGAAACGACAGGATACTTTTTGGCGCGATTAAATGAAATCCTTGCGGGATGCCGAGAAGTTCTCCGGAACGCGCCACAAACACGCGGCGATTTTGCTCGTGAGTGCCTATAATTTCCGGCCCGACAAACAAATCTCTCGCCAATTCCAAAGCCCACGGCTTTTCAGACAAAAATGAATCCGGCCCTTTTTCGATTAGAAAACCTTCGCGGGATTCGGTGGCGATGGCGCCGCCGATTCTCGAAGATTTTTCAAGAATAGTTAAACGGATAGGAATATTTTGGGCTTTGGATAATTCTTCAAGGCGATGCGCAAAAGCCAGGCCGGAAATACCGGCGCCGATCACGATAACTTGTTTCATAAAAGAGGGTTTATTCTTTCAATCTTTTGAGAGCCGTTTGATAAACTTCTTCGTGACGCCGGATGCCGACGGCAAGAATAAACACCTCACGACGAATTTTATCGATTCTGTATACGATTCGATAATCGTTGAATATCTTGAGCTTTCTGTATAAATGAAGGCGGCCGGAAAGGGGTTCTCCCGCCTCCAATGGATGCGAAGATAAAAGCTCCAAACACTTGGTTTTTATCTTGTCTTTGGTTTTCTTGTCAAAATATTGAGAATCTTCACGGATGACTTCCTGATGCAAGAGCACTTTGTACGAACGGTTTACCATTTATGGATATCAACGTAATCCGTTTTTTTAGACTCTTTGTCACGTTTTTCGGCTAAGCATGCCAAAATATATTCTTCTGCATAATCCAGCATTTCTTCTTCCTGTTCAAATCTACGGTAATCAACCATAACGGCCACGGGCTTGTTGTGTTTCTCCAGGACGACGGGATGTGATTTTAATTCTTTTAATATCGCTTCCGATTTCGTCCTTAATTCACTTAACCCGGCAATGGTTGTTTCTTTTTTAACGGTAATCATGCGAACCTCCCCATACTGAGAGAGTACACGAAGGGTTTATTTTTGTCAATATTTTAGTACAAAATTTGAACTATTTTTTAGTACGAATATTTGTAGGTGATTTGACTTCGGAATGATTGCTAAAAAGCCCTAAAACCTTTCCAAAAACCGCTCGCACGAAACGCCATAACAGTTTCAGGATAAAGTAGGAAAGAATGACAAAAACAATGATCAGGCTGCACGCCAAGACCGGGTGTTTGATGAAAAACCAGTAAAGGAAAAAAACCAGTGAATGCTCGGCAATGCTGGCCACAATATTGGAAACAGGCTCCGGCGACGTGTTAATCGCCAGTCTGGAGGAAGCCTTCACCGCATGAGAATCCAACGCCAGCGTGCCCGTAAACAGCGCTAAAGCGGTTTGCACGACAGGCCCATTCTCGGTCCCTGCCATATACCCGGCTAATGCCGCCCCGGCGGGCCGGATAAAGGTATGCACGGAGTCCCACATCGAATCCACGTAAGGTACCTTATCCGCAATAAATTCAATGAGATAGAGTATAATGGCAAAGCCAATAATAAAGGGGTTTGAAATCGTTTGCAAGGCCCCGGGCAACTCAACCCAACCCGCACGCGAACTGATTCCCAAAATGGCCACCGTGAGGTAAATACTAATGCCCGACGTCCACCCCACCAAAAGCAAAATCGCGTATCCGGCTAACTGCGCCATCATCGTTTCCATGGCATGAGCCTACCAACCTTAAAATCCGCTGTCAACTTGGGATAATCCGAAAAATAAGCTTGATCCTTCTTTTACCCGTGATCGGTTTGGTTCTTTATTATCTCTTGGGAAAGAAAAAATAGTTACGCCTTATCATCAAGACCAGGACGCATTGATATCGGAAATTCTCATTAAAGGTAAAACGGAAACCTTGGAAGAAACTTTGTAAGTTTCATTCCCCGGATAAATCACCCAAAGATGTTCTAATTTCAAATCCTCCAAGGAAACAATCATTGATTTTGTCAAAGATGGCGCATCCGCATATTTAAATTCAGCTCCCCACCATTTACCGCGCTTTCTCCAAATAAGATCCGTCTCCGCGCCGGCATGCGTTCTCCAGAAAAAGAATTCTTCTGGTTCCAAGTCTGCACTTTTAATTAAAGTTTCCATCGCGAAACCTTCCCAAGATGCGCCCAATTTTGGATGGGTCAAAAGATCCTTTTCATTTTCAACGGACAATAACCGATGAAACAAACCGGAGTCGCGAAAATAAATTTTTGGGTTTTTGATTAATCTTTTGCCGATATTGGAAAACCAGGGCCTTAATACTCGGATCATAAATGACGCTTCCAATATGTCGATGTACTTGCGGACCGTCATGTCCGATATTCCAAAAGACCGCGCGATTTCGGAATAATTGATCACCTGTCCATGGTAATTCCCAAGCATCGTCCAAAATCTTTTCAGGGTTTGCGAGGGAATTGAAATGCCGAGCTGTGGAATATCTTTTTCAAAAAAAGTCGTAAGATATTGATAAAGCCATTCCATGCAACTATCGTGACTGGCTGCCAGATAAGCCTTGGGGTACCCTCCACGCAGCCAAAGTTTTCTAAAATAAGTCTCCCCCACATCCTGGATCGAGAAACCCGAAAGGTAACAATATGCGATCCGGCCGGCCAAAGACTCCGAAGATTGGCGAAGAAGTTGGCCTGAAGCGCTCCCCAAAACCAGGTATTTTTGCTTAGGATGATGGTCCACCAGATAGCGCATGACCGGAAAAAGATCCGGACGCCTCTGGACCTCATCAATCACTATAAGACCTTTTAAAGATTCCAATAATAACTGGGGATTCTCAAATGCGCGAAGGTGGCGCTCATTTTCAAGATCAAAATAATGATCCGCCTTAACCTGGTGGGCCAAAAAAGTTTTCCCGCATTGCCTGGGACCTAAAAGAGCGGTGACCGGAAAACCTTTTAGCAACCGCTGAATGTTATTTAAATCTTTTTTTCTCTGAATAAGCATACATAAAGCTTACCATTTTATCCTTGAAAAATCAAACTATAAATTTGATTTTTCAAGTATAAAAATGCCTCGTGAAACAGGCTTCGTTGCAAGCTATGCGGAATGCCCCATTGCCTCTTGCGCCAGCCGGGTGGCCTTGAGCAAGAGATTGACCGGGATACGCTCGATTGCCTGCACCACGAGCAAATACACGGGGTTTTTTTCATCTTCAACTTTTCGAAGCAGCCCGACAATTCCTCTGGGCAGGATTTTTCCGATGAGACGGCCCAAAAGCTGGGTTGTTTTGCTTTCGTCCAGCTCAAGAGCGATTCTGGCGCCTGCGGTCAGGACGGCAAATTCAGGGAAAAGCGGAAAATTTCCGGCTTTACCCGCCTGAAAATGCTCTTTGCCTATATAACCATTGCCGCGTTTAATATCCCTGATGTTTTGACTGATAATCATCCGGTATCGGTCAAGGCCTTGGGTGTTATCGGAAACTTCCGGAATGATTTTTCCGCCTTCATCATAAATTTCAAATAAAACAAGGCCCAAAAGCCTTTGTCTGACTTCATCGTTTTCAGTTTGCCGCGCTCTGACCTCAAAAACCTGCTTGAGTTTTTGTTTGGCATCCAAAAGATTCTGCATATAGGCTTCCAAAGCCTGGGCTTCTTCATCTGATTTCTGACCCGGATAATCAGGCGTATGCAAAGCCAAGACAAAAGGCTGCAGTTTATCAAGGATATCCTGATCCGACAAAGCCGCTAAATCGGCTTTCAAAGATTTTTCAGCAAAACGATTGATGCTCATGAGCTTCGTAGCCAAAATTTCCGGTGAAGTTTCGGGAATGGCTTTAAGAATGTCTTTTTGAGGAATACCGTGGAGCAGCAAGGAAGCGCTGTTGTCGTAATTTGCGGTGTAGTCGATGATGCCGATATCCGTAAAGGACGCAAGCCCATTCCATTGCCGCACAATCGCAAAATGTCCCTGCCGCGTTTGCTCGCCCTCTTTTATCGTGTGGGTAAAATAAAGCGAAGTGTATTTGCCCACATTCGGCAAAAATAAATTATAAATCCGCCCCAAAACCCCCGGGTTCGCCCGCTCCGCCTGCGAGAGAACATCCGCAAGCCCCGCATCCGCCTTAATCCTAGGCAGATCCGACACCCCCACCTGCGACTGAACGAGCCTCGCGCCATAAATCTTACTCATTTCCAAGTCAGTAGCAGCTTCAAAAAAATCTTTTCTGGGCTGCTCCTCCGCCGCTCGGGCACCTGATGATTTTAATGTGATGGAATAATTCACTTTCTCTGGATCCAAGTCTTTTTTTTGTACCTCGACGCTGTCGTTTGAATACTTATCGGAAAGCTGTGGCGCTATCCCTAGTATCATCGCGTCTATAGCGGTTTCCATATCGCCGCTATTTCGAAAAGGCAAAGATCCACCCTCCACCAATTTTTGACCATCTGCATAAACATCCACATGCAAATTTCTGGACAAATCAGGATGGCTTTTGTCATATTTCTCATTCAGTTCTTTGGCTATAGGTTCAAATTTTTTAGCTATAACATCCACCAAATATTCTCTTTGAGTTAAAGCAATTGAAACCACGGGGTGGGTAAAAATTTTTTGTTCTCCCTGCCTCCCGCCTTTTGCCTCCTGTCCGTTGATTGTTTCCGCCATCCGCGCGGCGTGGACACCAGTCGCTGCGCCGCCAGTCACCGGTTCCAATCCTGATGACTTTGTGACCTGGTGACCTTGTAATGTTTCATTCCCCGTAAGCCGCGTACCCGTTTTTTCATGCATGCCTTCGCTTTTGCTTCCAAAAAAATAAACTCTGCCTCGATCCCCATGAGAATCCTGGGTAGTTAGCCACTGGGTTTCGTGAACCCAAGATATCTCTTTCAAAGTGAACGTTTGGGGAGAATCAAGATTTTTTTTCCACTCTTTTTCAAAAAATTCTATTTGTTCTTTGAGACGGTTTAAAACTTTTTCATTTTCTTCTTCGGTCAAATCGGGCGTAACAAGCAGCCGCCCAATCGTCATAGACACAAGTTGCTTTGGACGACTGGTAATGCGCCCCAGAGCGATTTGATTGGCTTTGTCATAAAGTTTTTGACGATAATCAGAAAAATTTCCGGATAAATCGGCGTACAACCTCACGAATCCACCATCCACTCCGACCCCATATCCCATAAATGTCAGATCAAATGGATCTGTTTTTACCGTAAGTTCCCGAACCATTTTTTTCAAGCCTTCTTTATCTTCATTCGTAAGTCTCTGGCTACTATTATCGTCCAGCAACAACCTTGGTTCTTGGAACACGGCGGGCGAAAAATGGAGATTTTGACGTTCAA
>JAHFFM010000261.1 GCA_023247935.1 Candidatus Omnitrophota bacterium
TCCTGTAAAGATCTTTTCATCAACCAGGCGTCCTTGACCGGTGAATCATTCCCGGTCGAAAAAACCGCGGCGCCCATCAAGCCCAAATCAGGTGCCCTGTCTGAATTTTCCAATATCGCTTTCATGGGCTCAAGCGTCGTCAGTGGTACCGCTTTGGGCTTGGTCATCAAAACCGGCACTTCCACGCAGTTTGGCGAACTTTCCAAGAGGCTTGCCGCGATGACCGCGGAAACCAGTTTTGATAAAGGCATTCATAAATTTGTGTGGCTGATGATCCGTTTTATGGTTTTGCTCGTGAGTATTATTTTCGCGATTAATTATTTTTCCAAAGGCAAAATCATCGAGGCGTTTTTATTTTCTCTGGCGGTCGCGGTAGGCCTCACCCCCGAGATGCTGCCCATGATCGTGGCGATCAATCTCTCCAAGGGCGCCATCGCGATGTCCAAAAAGAAAGTGATCGTCAAACGCCTCAATTCGATCCAAAATCTCGGCGCGATGGATGTCATCTGCACGGACAAAACCGGTACGCTCACGATGGACAAAGTGGTTCTGGAAAAACATTGTGATGTGGTAGGCAAAGAAAGTGAAGAGGTGCTGAAAACCGCCTACATCAACAGCTTTTATCAGACAGGCCTCAAAAACCTACTCGACAAAGCGATCATGAAATACCAGAAGCTCATGGTCAAAGAATTCAAAAAAGTCGACGAGATCCCGTTTGATTTTTCCCGTCGCATCATGTCCGTCGTCGTGGAAAACGAGGGCCGGCACCGCATGATCTCCAAGGGCGCCCCCGAGGAAATCTTCAAGCGCTGCACCCACTACGAGCTGGACGGCGAGATTATTGAGATGGAAAATTTCATCCTTGTGGATTTAAAGGAAGAGTATGACAAGCTGAGTTCTGATGGTTTTCGTGTGCTGGCACTGGCCTACAAGGACATCGACGCCAAAGAGAGTTATTCCAAAGACGATGAGACACAGATGATTTTAAAAGGCTACCTGGCATTTCTGGATCCTCCCAAGCCCAGCGCTAGAAAAACCATCACCAAGCTCCAAAAACTCGGTGTCAAGTTTATGGTCCTCACGGGTGACAATGATTTGGTGACCAAAAAAATATGCGTGGAAGTAGGATTGGACGTCCAGAATCTTACGACAGGAGAAGTGGTAGAAAAATTAAACGATAAGGATCTCCGGGAGCTTGTAAAAACCGCCACCGTCTTCGCGCGCCTCTCCCCTCTGCAAAAAGAACGCATCATCAAGGCGCTGCATCAAAATAATAATATCGTCGGCTATCTCGGAGACGGCATCAACGACGCGCCTTCACTTAAAGCCGCGGACGTCGGCATCTCGGTAAACAACGCCGTCGATATCGCCAAAGAATCAGCTGATATCATTCTGCTCGAAAAAAGCCTTCTCGTGCTGGAGGACGGTGTTATTGAAGGGCGCAAAACCTTTGGCAATACCATGAAGTACGTCAAGATGGGTTCAAGCTCCAACCTCGGCAATATGATCAGCATGACCGGCGCGAGTTTATTTTTACCGTTTTTGCCGATGGCGCCCATTCAGATCCTGCTAAATAATTTTCTCTATGATATTTCGCAAGTCGCGATTCCGACGGATGAAGTGGACAAAGACTACCTGGAAAAGCCAAAACCATGGAACATCGGCGAGATCCGCCGCTTCATGCTGATTTTCGGGCCGGTGAGCTCACTTTTTGATTTCCTGACGTTTGGTATATTGCTTTATTTCTTTAAGTCCTCGGAGATCATGTTTCACACCGGCTGGTTTCTGGAGTCGCTTTGCACGCAGACCTTGGTGATTCACATCATCCGCACGGGCAAAGTGCCGTTTATCGAAAGCAGGCCCAGCGGATTTTTGGTCCTCACTTCGTTTATCATTTTAGCCGTCGGCATCGCGATACCGCTCTCGCCTATCGGTATCTACTTCGGCTTTACAAGGCCCACCGCGGCTTTTTTCCTGACTCTCATCGGCATCACTATTGTCTATTTATTTACTACTCAAGCTGTTAAGTCTTGGTACGTAAAAAAATATGGCTACTAAACGGCTGTCCGCGAAAGAAATCACAGCTCACCTTCGGTCACTGCCGGGTTGGCGGTACGTAGGAAGAAAGCGGGAAATCCAGGCAAAATACCGGCTAAAAAATTTTATATCCGCGGTAAAAATGATTCAAAAAATAGCGCTTATTGCCGAAAACATGAATCATCATCCCGATTTGCATCTGACAGATTATCGGTATTTGACCGTCGCGCTGACAACACATGATGCCGGCGGGATTACACTTAGGGATTTTATTCTGGCGAAAAAAATTAAGAAACTTTGCCCGAGTCCCTCTCGGACAAAATAGGATCACTGACAGGCCACCGGTCACCATGGATGCCGCGCAGCACATTTTTTTTGGAGATAGAAATATCGTCCTCGATAAAACGGATAGAAACACCGGCCTGTTGATACAGCGTTTCATTATAGGTCTCGGCATATTCCCCGTGAAAATCCTTAAAAATGGCGGGC
>JAHFFM010000084.1 GCA_023247935.1 Candidatus Omnitrophota bacterium
AGTAAAATCCCGGATAGGATTTTCATTGGGCAGGCTGCGTGGAGCGGATTCAAAAAATGAAGATGACTGCGAAAAAGCTTTATTGATAATTTCTTGAGCCAGCATTTCGTAATCGATTGCCGGTTTGGATTTGGGTTTATAATTTTTTAGAGTGGCACCCTTCGCCTGCGATTCTTTTACGGCCACCCCCTGATGGATGAAGCTGCTTAAGATCTGTTCGCCAAAGGCCTGTTTAATCTCCTGAATCATGTGCTGAGAAAAGTTGGAGCGAGTGTCCACTAGCGTGGGCAGCGCAAAAACTTTTGGGGTGTGCTGAAGCTTAACGCGGATAAGCTCTATCATGCTCAAAAGCTTGTCCACACCCATCAAAGAAAATGAGCTTAACTCGACCGGAACAATGACAGCCTGGCTTGCACGCAAGGCATTAAAAGTCAAAAAGCCAAGGCTTGGCGGACAATCAATAATCACGGCCTCGTAAGGAAAGGAAAGTGAATGTAAAACCTCATAAAGTTTTGAAACAGACTCGTCTTTATTGGTGAACTCCTGCTCGATCGTGCTTAACAAAATATGCGCGGGCGCTAGATCCAGATGATCATCAATTGGAATCAGGATATGTTCAAGAAATTTTCTTTTTTTGTTCGGCTGCTCCGTTAAAACGTTGTACATGGAGGAGTTTGATATGTCTTGGCGGACGCCGAGGCCGAAAGTGGCATGGGCTTGAGGATCCAAATCAATGAGTAGAGATTTTTTACCGGCGGCGGCTAAGGAAGCAGCTAAATTAATCGCTGTTGTGGTTTTACCGCACCCGCCTTTTTGGTTTGAAATGCAAATAACGTTCATGTCGTCCCTCCATGTGTCCATTGCAAGTCCTTGATCAACACAAGATCGCCTGGTTTATTGCCTGTATCCTTGGAGCCAAATTCAAAACGTAAACTTGTGACTGAGCGCGGGTCAAAATCTTTCATGGTTTCATGGTCAATGTCTATTTCCGCTTTTTGCCAGCTGGTGCTGAGTCTGTCAGGAAATGGAAAAATTTTTCCTTTATAGAAGCCTTGAATATTGTCTTTATCTTTTAAAGCGAATGCGACGGTTTCCCCTCCCCGTCCGCCTTTGGCGTAAAAAATAATTTTAGATTGGCTTAAGTCTTGAGGAGGGTCTAGACGCAGGGTGGCCCTGGCAAAAGGGGCCACCGAACTGTTAATAAGCGAAAGTACCCCGTTTTTATCTTTGGAGCTGTTCAAAAAAGCGGCGCCTTCGAAAATAATATTTTGCGTTAAAAATCTTTGAATAGGCGATTTCGCGTTGTTATCGGCATTGTTTGCGAAGTTTTGGCCTGATTCTTTGGGAGCGGCCTCTTCTTCGAGGCTTTTGCGGTCAAGAGAATAGTGGGAAGCAATTTTCTCATCCAAAATTTTCACGTCCACCAAAATTTTTTTCGTGGAAAAGAAACTGAAAAGCGTAATCGCGAAAGCCAGGCAGGCAATAAGCCAGGGAATAAACGTCGCGAACCGGGGTCTTTCGACAACGCGAATGATTAGCGGTGTTTCCTGCGTTCTTGTTTTTCCTGTAGCGGAAAAATAAATTTCAGCCAGCTGCTCCTGGGTGAGTTCGTGGCTCGTTTTTTCAATTTGCACTTCTCTGGGTTTTATTTCAGGCGTTTTATCTTTGGGTATATGACTTGATCTGACTTTGAGAGCTTCGATAATCTTGCTCACGACTGAGACTCTTTTAATTCTTTGTTGAGTTGATCCATAAGGTCCATAAAATCCGTCACCCGGGAGACGGGAATCAAAAAACCTTTTCCTGTGGGCCATTTTGCTTCATCAGTTTTTGGCGCGGTCCATACGCGTAAGTCCACAAACGAGCGATTCTGCCATTGTTTGATTTCGGCGTGCAGGTCTTCTTTGTCGTTTAATTTGATTTTTTTTATGTCGCTGGACATTGCGGGTTATTCTAGCAGATTGGAATTTTTCTGCAAAGGCGAATCCGATAATTCCTGAGGCAGAAATTCCGGCTCTTGAACTTCTTTGAGTTTGCCGCCGAGGTTCTTAATTTTTTCGAGTTGGGGTGACAGCCTTAATTGCCATGAGCCCGCCGCTTTATTCCAGCCTTCCTGCGTTTTTTTTAGACCTTGCCGCACATCCCCCAAATGGTCCATAAACGCGCTTAGCCTTTGCCCCAAAACCTCCACCTCAGAGCCTAATTCTTTGGCGTTATTGGCAAGCCGGTATTGCTGCCAGCTGTACGCGATAAGCTGAATTAAAGGGATAATGGTCATGGGACTTGTCAGCATCACATTTTTTGCCTGAGCGTCTTGAAACAGCAATGGGTCCACGGAAAGAGCCGCGCGAATGGGGCCTTCAGGGACAAACATCAAAACAAAACGAATATCCGAATCCATCAAATGCTGGTAGTCTTTTTTGCTTAGGCGTGCCACGTTTTCCCGTAAATGGCCAGCCAATTTTCGGTAATGCTCACGCTGACGCTCAGGATCTTCGGTTTCCATGGCCTGCATGAATTCCCCCACCGGCGCCTTTGAATCCACAATCAGTTTTTTATTTCCCGGTAAATGAATCACAAAATCAGGCCGCAAGGTAGAACCGGCGTCATTTTCGAGAGACACCTGTGTGTCATAACCAATGCCTTTGATAAGCCCGTTTTGTTCGAGAATCTGCTCCAGGAGAATTTGACCCAGGTTTCCTTGAGCGCTGACGCTGGAACCCAATGCTTTTTTGAGCGCCGCTGTCTCCAGGCGTACAGATTGGCTGACATTCAACACTTGATCGATAGAATTTTTTAAATTTCCGTACATTTCAAAGCGCTCCTGCTCAAATTTTTTAACAATTTTCTGGTAATCTTCAAGACGTGATTTCATGTCGGAAACAGAGAAATCCGTTTCTGTTTTGACTTGCCTGAAATCTTTTAGAGCTTCGGTGACAACTTGGCGTGCCGCACCCTGAACCGCGTCCGATGCCGCAAGCTTAAACTCGTCGTTTATTTTTTCGCGGCTTTTGAGCAAAGAATTTAATTCGGCGATTTTAGAAGCCCTCCACAGGTACGCCATGGAGAAGCCGATGAAAAATGCCAGAAAGGCTACAATCCAAATGAGCATAGTTAGGCCCGCTTTGTCGTTTCTACGAATTTCAAGTGAAGCTGATAAAGAAGTGTTTTCATTTGCTCCGCTTCCTGAGGAGACAGATTGCCCTGGCTTTTATCGGAAAGCATTTGAACGATATCAATGAGGTATTTAGCATGCGGGAAATTAGCCTCTGTTTTTCCCGTTACGGGATTGGGAGTTAATCCCAGGGCCATAAAGGCCTGCATGGCTAATTCAGAGACAAAGGATAAAAAATCCGCTTCGGGCTGGGCAGGAGCTTCCGTCAAAGGTTGGGCAGAAATCTCCCGCTCCTTTTGGACGGAATCCTTCCACGATTCATCCACTTTTTTATGAATGAATTCCGTTGATTTGCCGGAATCCTCTACCATGAAAAAAAACGCCTCAGGGGGTGCTTTTGCGACGATTCTTGCTGGTCCGTGCTTTGCGCCGTTTGATTTCGCTGGGTTTTTCATAGTGTTTTCTGGCTTTCAACACTTTTAAAATACCCTCACGCTCGATTTTTTTCTTAAAACGTCGAAGCGCTTTCTCTAACGGTTCATTGGGACCTACTTCCACTCTAGACATGAATTAATCTCCAGGCGGGATTATACCCAATTTTTCGAACCAAAGCCAAGACTTTTTACGCCGGGCCCGAATCCTTCCGGGCAAACTCAAATCCTTGTCGCCGTCTGATGAATAAATTAAATCCTCTAAGTTGTGGCGATGAACGGCTGAAATACCCTTCCCGTCGCCCCTGACCATGGAATAAAGTTTATGTAAAAGTTCGGAAGCGATAACCGGCTCAAACCGCGCGATCTTTGGAATTGAAAGCGCGACACCCGTTTTTTTCTTTTTTAATTTTAGGCGTCTTAATTTTTGCTCTACGGTTTTATCCAAAAATTTTTGAACAGGTTCGCAGCTGTCCTGAAGGTCCGAAAGAGCTTCTTTGACCGCCGGGTTTAAATTTTGCTCGAGCCAGGGGATTAGTTTTAGACGCACCCGGTTTCGTGTAAAATCCAGTTGTTGATTTGTTGGGTCTTTGAGAAAAGAAATTTTTTGGGACTTCAAAAAATCGAGCAATTCTTTTTTGCTGCATTTGAGGAGCGGACGGATTACAAGAGCATTCCCCTGCTTTCTTTTTGGCGCGATCGCGGTCAATCCCCTCAAGCCCGACCCCCTCACAATTCTCAACAAAAGCGTTTCCGCCTGGTCGTCTTGGGTATGAGCGGTCACAATTTTGCTCATCCGGCATTTACGCGCGACTTCTTCAAAGAAAGAGTAGCGAAGTATTCTCCCCGCCTCTTCCAGCGATCTTTTGTGACATTTGGCATATTTTAAAGCGTCTGTTTTGAGACTGCAAAACTTAAACCCCATCTCGTGAGTGGTTTTTTTGACAAGTTTTAAAGCCGAATCATTTTGTTTTTGAAGGCCATGATGAACATGCGCAACAACGAGCGTAAGGTTTAGATTTTTTCTTAGAAGATTCAAGAAGTGAAGCAAGGCCATGGAATCAGGCCCGCCCGAAACCGCCACGACCAGCCGGTCATTTTTAACGATAAGTCCTGAGCGTTTATTCAGGGAATGAAACTTTTCAAAAATACGTTTAATGGGAGCGTTAGGCATGATGGAAAATAAAAAACGGGCAAAGAAGCTGGTTTAGCCTCTTTGCCCGGGTGAAATTGAGCTTAATAAACGAAAATATAAGTGGCTTTGCTGGAAGTTGGATCGTATTCAACGTCGACTTCCGTGCCAACGGTCAAAGATTTGAGGTCTCTGTCCTGCTCGCCGTCCGTGATGTCTGTATTTTCATCGACGGTAACCTTAAGGGTTTTATCTGACGTGGCATTTTCATCTTCCCCGTAAAGTTTCACGGAAACGCTTTTGCTGGCCTCGTCCATCACGCTGATTTCGCCGGAAATAAATTCCAGATTATCCGTCAGTGTTTCAACGGGAGCCGCTGTGGTCGTGGGCACCGCCGGAACAGCCGAAGGTTGAGAAGCAACTACAGATTCCGCGGGAACAGCAGGTGTCTCAGGAGCCAGCGCTGCGGCAGGAGCCGCTGTTTCGGAAGGGGTTGTATTTGCTGCATCCGAAGGGGCTGATACATCCTCTGCGTGCAAACCGGCTAAAGGAACAAGACTCATTACTAAAAGGGCCAATAAACTTTTTTTCATCGAATGCTCCGTAAAAATTAAATGATTTTGTGACCTATTATTATACTAACACTACCCAAAAAGTCAAAATAATCGATTTTAACTGCCTTACTCCAAAAAACTATTTGTGAATTGACGAATAATTTCTTTATCCTCTTCGGATAATGAGATGAATTTGCCTCCTATATCAAACTGATGCACCGAAGGCAGTTCGCGTATCCAGGCCGGTTGAACCAAGGCCTCTATTGGTTTTCTATTTGGAATATGAATTTTAAAAAGCAATTTATTGTGAATGGGCACAAAGTAATTTGAGCGAAAGCGGACGCCGCCCTCTGAAAGGTCTTGAATGGTTGTTTCTGAAAAAGAGGCTGTTGCCGGGTGGGCTGAACCGTCTAAATTTTTAAATGAAGAATCGACGCTGCAGGACTCTCTTTGATTTTGTCTTTTTTCAGAATTTTTCATGATTAAGGCCTCGAATTAAAGTTTAAAAAACAACCGCTGGCCCAAAAACCAGCGGTTGTTGAAACAATTTTATTTTTAGAACACGTACTTCAAAGCGACGCCAGCGGTCCACCAATCGTAACCATCGTCGATAGCGGTTCTGACAAGTTGTACATCTGCGCTCCAGTAAGCAAATTCAAAATTAAAGATCCAATTGGAATTGATAAACCAGTCAAATCCGGCACCCAGTTTCCATGCAAAGCCGATATCGTCTGTGTCGTCGCCGTTGTTGTTTCCGGCGCCGTTTTCATCCGTATCATAAACGCCTGCCACACCAAGACCAAGAATGCCATAAGGAACAAATGCTTCGTGAACGGTAGGAACACGAATGATGATGTCAAATAAAATGGGTACCGCGCCAATGGTTTCATCGCTCGTACCATTGAGATCCGCCTCTTGCCAGCCCGCTTCTACGCCCAAACCAATATAAGGCGTAACGCCGTAAGAAACTTGGCTATAAACAAACGAAGAGTCATCAGTTTTATCATTCATGCTGGCTGCAATTCCAATTCCTAAATCCCATTTTCCAACCCGATCAGGAGCAAGTGCTCCCACCCTATTCATTGAAGACGCAGCCCAAACTCCTGAATTTAACCCAACCCCTAAAGCAACCAGAGTCAGCATCAACCGTTTTTTCATAAGCCTCCCTCAGTAGATAGCGCATGTTTATAAATTTTATCAAATAATGATTTAATTCTACTATAACCACATCTAATTGTGCAACTTTAAATATTAAAAACAACTAAAACACTAGTGAGTTTCTGAGAAATTACTGCTGTTTGATGGATGGCAGTCTTATGATTTCGTCGCCGGAGGTCCAGCTACGAGACGCGAAGGAGTGAGCGCGCCCGCCACAAAGCGTTGGCGGGTCCGTCCACATAACGCTTTGTGGACAGGTCCGCCGTCGTTCTGTGGCGGAGAGAAGTTATGGTAATAGCGTCGCACAAGCGAACGACTGAGCAACGAAGTAGATGGGCTTCCGCCGACGAAATCATGCCGGCGAGAGGAATTGAACCTCCGACCTTGGGCTTATGAGTCCCGCGCTCTACCACTGAGCTACGCCGGCTATTTTTTCTGATTTGGTTTCGAATCTTTTGGCGGAAAAAATCCAGCCGCCACCGAGCACCCTGGCGCCGTCATAAAAAACAGCAGCTTGCCCGGGGGTTGCCGCTTTTTGCGGTTCGTAAAATTCTACGTTTATTTCTTCGCTAGAAACAATAGAAATTTTTGCGCGGGTTTTTTGATGCCTTGAACGAATTTTTACATCCACTTCCCCATTTCTTGGAAGCAAATGCCAATTCACGCGCCGCACATTCATTTCATTTGCGTATAAATATTTTTCAGGGCCGACAACCACTTCATTGGTTTCCGGCCGGATCGTTGTGACAAAATAATCCGGAGCCGCATCCAAACGCAGGCGTTTTTTTTGACCCACTGTAAATTCATGGCTTCCGGAATGCGTCCCGAGTATTTTTCCGGACTCATCCACGATGTTTCCTTGTCCGGGCATGCGCTCGGGGCTGTATTTTTTGACAAAGTCTTCGTACCGTTTTGATACAAAACAAATTTCCTGGCTATCCGGTTTGGAATGAACCCGAAGACCCATTTCTTGGGCTAAAAGGCGCACTTGGCTTTTTTCCATGTCGCCTATCGGTAAAAGAATTTGCGCGAGCTGCCCTTGATTTAAACCGAACAAGACATACGATTGATCTTTGGATAAATCTTCTGCTTCGGCTACACAATAACGATTTTGTTCGGCGTCAAATACTTTTCGCGCGTAATGACCCGTGGCCACAAATTCCGCGCCCAGCTCTTTTGCTTTGGAAGCAAGTACGCCGAATTTGATGTGATTGTTGCATTCAATGCAGGGATTGGGCGTGCGGCCATTCAGGTACTCGTCTACAAAATAGTCAATCACCTTTTCTTTGAAATCCAATGACAGGTCCATCACGTAATAAGGGATATTTAATTGACGTGCCACGGAACGCGCGTCGTCAATATCACGAAGCGAGCAGCAGCCTTTGGATTTTTCGTCGCGGCATTCGTCGTTTGTCCACGTTTTAATGGTCATACCCACGACATCATAGCCCTGCTGCTTCAAAAGATAGGCGCATACGGAGCTGTCCACACCGCCGGACATAGCCACGACAATACGTTTATTTTTTAAAGAAGATGATT
>JAHFFM010000262.1 GCA_023247935.1 Candidatus Omnitrophota bacterium
GAGTGAGGAGCGTCCGGCGGGACGCGACGAGCGGTGATGCAAAAGCAATACCTTGCCAGGCCCTGCGGCGCAAGCGATAAGCGATTGTTTGATGCGAAATTCTGCGTGCCCGGAGAAGCAATGTTTTGGCTGTTGCTGGGGCTAAGGCTTGGGCTTCGAGCTAGTAGCTTAGGCCTGGAGGATTTGTGGGGATGATGATGCCGTCTTGTTTGAGTCTTGGGATTAATTTTTTGATGAATTCGTGTTTGATCAGGTAGCTGTCGGTGAATTCTTTGGCTCGGAGGACAACCGTAAAGTTAATGGAGTACATGCCGAGCGCTGTGTATCGGATTTGAGGCTCAAAGTTGGGGATGCCTCCGGGAACGGTTTTCATGACTTGCCGCGCCACATCCATGGCCGCTTTTTCAGCTTTTTCCAGGTCACTGTTGTAATGAATACCCACGTCAATAGGAACCGCTATTTCTTTGTCCGGCAGGTAATAATTCTTAATCACGCTGCTCATTAATTTTGCGTTAGGAATAATAACGATATGGTTCAAAATCGACCGGATGCGAGTCGTCCGCCAGCCGATATCCTGAACATACCCCTCGTCGCCCGATTCCAGCTTCACGTAATGTCCTTCCTCAACCGGCCTGTCTATCGCCACATACAATCCGGCAAAGAAATTAGACAGCGTGTCTTGAAGCGCCAGCGCCACGGCCAAGGAACCAATACCCAGCGAAGCCAAAATCGGCGTGATAGAAATTCCGATAAGATCCAAGAAGATAAGGATGCCTATCCCTATCACAAAACCGCGAACCAGCCCCTTCAGTACTCCATGGGACATCTGACCCCAAACGCCCTTAGTCGCGTATCGCGTCACCACGATCCGGAGCACACGGTCCACCAGAAGCACGCAAGCAAGCACCACACAGCCCTGCAAAGCCATTAAGGAGGCCTTATCCAACCTATCCGAAAGCGGCAGAAATTGGGTAAAAATGGCAAGTCCTGAGGCGACAATCAGAAGATCAACCGGGAGTGAAAGCTCGGTTAAAAGAAGTTTGATCAGGGCATCATCCCATTGGGATGTTTTTTTAGAAGCCCATTTTTTTAGGCGATGAAAAACAAAACGTTTCACCAGCCATAAAGTCACAAGCCAAGCCACCAATGTGGTGGGACCAAGCAAGGCAGGTGAAATAGAATTTTTGAAAGTATTGCGCCAATCCATATCTCTATTTTACCGCGAGTGGTGGAAGAATAAAATTAAAACATGGGCGGATTATTGACCTACGTAAAAATAATAGGCTAAACGGGTGGCGCATGAAATCTATCTTTATTTATCCAAAAAGGACAGCACATCGCAACCCGAAGGTTTTTTGAGGTCCTGATAGCGTTTTTGGATAAATAAAATAGGTTTCATGTGACAGGACCCGTTTAGCCTATTATTTTTACGTAGGTCAATAATTGACGTATTCGCCCCATTGCGGAGTGTTCCAGGGACAAGGGATGTCTTTTTCGGAATCTTTTTTGAATTGACCGGCCTCAAACTTCCAACTCTCAATATGAATCTTCTCATTTTCTTGAGTATCGTTTGGAGTGATAACACGGTTTCCGACCTCAATCACCCCATCCGGCAGCCGCCTGGCAATACCATCCGGCGACCCCTGAAATCTTTTTAACAAAACAAGTTCCTGTTCATCTTTAATCTTATAAATCTCAAGAGCCTGGGCAAAACCGTTTCCCCAGGCAATGTTATAACGTATCCAAACTTCCGGGATTCCGTCCTTATCTAAGTCAAAAAACTCAGGCTTCCAAAGATATTGAAGCGGCCTTCTTTGAGTATTAAGAGCCGATTGGGTGAATTGAAAGGAAAATTGACCTTTGATGGTTTTTCCAAAAAAAATTGTGGGCTGTTCACGGTAGCTTCCCACGGACAAAACCTTTAATTTGGAAGCCACGCCCTTCTCAGTCATGAACCAACACTCGAGCTGAGGGTAAGCGACCACAGTGACAAAATATTTGTCCTCAAACGTGTTCCGGGTAATTTCAAATGAACGTTGTTTTTCGCGGATAAATTGAGGGTCCACAGCCCACATTTTTCGGGAAGCTGTCACAAACCATTCCACAAAACTCTTGTCCCAGAAAGCCGGTAAAAAAGCCTTGGGGGGTAATTGTCTTTCTTTGATATAAGATTCGAATTTTTCTTCGGAACAACCCTGCTCAGACCCACTCAAGCAAGAGGCTAAATAGCGGGTGGTATAAAAATCGGCATCCTTCTTTTTTCCAGATTTCAGGATTTCTGACGCTTTTTTTAAAAAAAGATCCGGCGGCTGGACTTCTTCAGCGTACACAAATACCGAAACAAAAAGCAGAAAAAAAACAGCTAAGAAAAATAGCTTTGGCTTAGTAAACGTAAATGTAAAACGCGCGGCTGGTTTGAGGATTATAACGAACGTCAATCGAAGAACCGCTTTGCACGGTTGAAATATTCTTTGCGCCGCCATCCACTTG
Source organism: Candidatus Omnitrophota bacterium (assembly GCA_023247935.1). GTDB lineage: Bacteria > Omnitrophota > Gorgyraeia > 2-02-FULL-51-18 > 2-02-FULL-51-18 > JAHFFM01. Next base: position 2,491 of record JAHFFM010000262.1, read on the forward strand.
GGTACGCTCATCATAAT
>JAHFFM010000263.1 GCA_023247935.1 Candidatus Omnitrophota bacterium
GGCTGGACAGCGTTTGACACGATGGACACGGATGCGACATTTTCCATGACGGGAGTACACTTGCCTTATTTCCGGCCTTATTACGGGCAGGTGACACCAGCGGCGCTGGAGGATGGTTATGGCGATCTGCGTGCCAGCATAAAGATGGACCATAGAGTTTTGGATCTGAGCGCCGGACTGGAACTGTCGGGGCTGTTATTTGAGTCGTATGAAAATGGGGACCAGCTTTTCGGCCTCAAAGCGGAGGAGGTGCTTTCATTTCTGAAAGACTCTGCGGGCCGCTTGCATTTCCAAATCGTGGTGAAGTGGGATACCGCGGATAAGTCCGTGAAGCTCAAGGATGTATTTCGCCGCGGCATTGAGCGCTCCTTGCGTCAGACGGTGCTCGGCAATGTCGGAAATATTCTCATGAACGCGCTTCAAAAAGCGGGCGAGGGCATCGATGGCCCTGGGAAAAAAGGCAGCATCGAGGAAAAAATAAAAAAGATCAAAGATTTTTTTAAATATTAACCTGTTTTTTAAAAACGATTGGGACTGGACTTGATCAAAAAAATCTTCGGCGCGCTAATTTTTTTAAGTTTATCGACCGCGTTGGCGTTTGCCGTTGATGATGTTCCGCTCCCCGAAGTCATTCTTACGGGGCTGCAGGCTTACTCCATGAAAGGTCCTGAAGCGGCCCTCAACGCCTGGACCAAGGGCGGGCCGTTGGAAAATGACCCTAAAGTTTTAGGCAGTGTGCGCGTTTTTCAGGAAGTGGAAAAATATTACGGACGTTATAACGGATACAACCTAATCCGGCAGAAGAAGCTGGCACCCAACTCAAAACTCATTTATCTTCAGATGAATTATGAAAAAGGGCCGCTTTTTATAAGATTTTTATGCTATTTCTCGGGTGATCAGTGGGTTGTCTCCGGCCGCCTAGTGCTGAATACGGAGCCGGATGAAGTCTTGAATTAATCCAACAGCCATTTTACGCCGCCGCCCAGGTACCAATAGTCCAAGTCCACGCTGCTGTTGAGAACGTTGTTGCCATTGGTGAGGTCCACTTTCGCATCGGTAAACACATAGCCCGTTTCAAAATTGTAGATCCAATTTTGCGCCATGAACCAATCCACGCCGGCTCCCAGCTTGACTGCAAAGCCGTCTTTTGGTTTGGCTTGAAGACCGCGATCTGTGGTGACGCCGGCGCCGTGGGTGCGGTCAAATATACCTCCCAAACCCAACACCCCGTAAGGAACAAAATGTTGATCCGCAAAAGTCGGGACTCTGAAAATAATATCGCCGAAAACAGGAACGGAGGTAACTCTGCCCCCTTTCGTGCCATCAGTCAAATTGTACCTCGCGTCTGACCATCCCAAAGAGATGCCGACGCCCAGCCAATTTTTGATTCCGTAAGAAAAATTGCTTCCCACGGACAGACCGTCGCTGACGTTGTTTTTGGTGGACAGATTGTCAGAAATATTGATTCCTGCGTCCCACTGGTCGACTCTGTCCGGCGCCGCGTAGACATTCAAAGGCAGAAGAACTAAGATAATCAAAGAGAAGAGTACTTTTTTCATAGAAAATCCTTTCTTAATCATGACTGATTTTAACTGATTGTATCCAAGCCCTTCTTTACAGTCTATAAAAAAATAGGTAAAATCAGTCACCTATGCGTTATATATTAATCATTGTCTTGGGAATTTCTCTTGTTTGTTCCAACTCCTCCTTCCTTTTTGCTCAAGATTCCACGGAAGCTCCCGCAGGAACATCGGCGGATGTCGTGGAATCTAAAATTACAAAAGATGCCAAGAAAGAAATCTCGGCATCAAAATCTTCTAAAATAGCTGACATCCAACAGGAGATGGGTGAGACAGGTCAGGCTCCCAACGCCCATTTTTTCATCAAAAAGATTCATTTTTCCGGAAGTCAGATTCTCCCGCCGGATGTGTTAAAGCCCCTTTTGTCTGAATATGAAAACAAAGAAACGACTTTTAGCGATCTAAAACGTCTATGCGATCGCCTCGAACAAGAATTCAGGGCCAAAGGATATATTGTCGTCGTTTTTATCCCTCCGCAAAAAGTGGAGCAGGGGGACGTGTCCATCCGGGCGATCGTGTCACGCATGGGAGATCTGCATCTGAAAGGTGCGCGTTATTTTAGGGATTGGAAAACCGGCTCTTATTGGAAGATCCCAAAAGGTGAGGTGCTGCGGTATGATCAGGTGCGGTCCGGTGTGCTGAGCATGAATGAAAATCCGGACCGCATGGTCCAGGCTATTTTACGGCCCGGCTCTGCTCCGGAGACAAGCGACGTGTATCTGAATGTTGAAGACCGTTTTCCCATTCATACGGGTTTTAGTTTTGATAACCAGGGAATTAAGCTGATAGGAAAATACAGGCCCGGTTTTACCTTCCGGCATAATAATCTTCTGGGTTTCGACGATATTTTTTTAGCCGGGACAGTGTTTGGCGCTGATTTTGGAGCGTTGTATACGCAGTACATAATTCCCCTTTATTCCAAAGGG